>PKWS01000331.1 GCA_003132105.1 Desulfosporosinus sp. | reverse complement strand
CAGCCAAGTTTTCTTTAAAGTTAACCTTTCTTTTAATCAGAATGATGTTTTGTATATATCTTTTGTTCATACCCTGAATTTTGTGGATTATAGAATTTAGAATTCTTAAGCTCTCTTGGTAGATATTCTAATTTACTATTAGGGTTATCTATTGGATTTGAATATAAACCAGTACTGTTTTTTAACTGATTAGGGACTCCAAAAGCGTTTGCTTTTTTTACTAAATCCAAAGCATTATTAATAGCTTTATATGCCGAATTGGATTTAGGACTCTCACAAATATAGATGACTGCTTCTGCTAAAGGGATGCGAGCCTCAGGCATTCCAATGAATTCTACAGCTTCTTTAGCAGAAATAGCTAAATGTAAAGCACTTGGGTTAGCCAAGCCTACATCTTCTGCTGACTGAATAACAATTCTCCGTGCTATGAAGAGAGGATCAATTCCCGAATGTAACATTCTTGCAAGCCAGTAAAGTGCACCGTCTGAATGTCCGGCCCTCATGGATTTGATGAACGCAGAAATAAGATCATAGAAATCTGTAGTTGTTATACCGTTTAAGCGTACTTGACAAGCTTGTTGGACGATTTCAAGGTCAATCATTGCTCCTGGGTCAGTGCTGAGTGCTGCTGCCTCTAATGAATTCAGTGCACTCCTAATATCCCCGTTACAGATATCCGCTAGGTATTCCAAAGCATCCTGATTGATAGAAACACCTTTTTCACCAAAACCACGTTCGGGGTCGCAGAGCGCAAATGTTAATTGTGTCATTATATCTGATTTGGTTAATGATTTTAGGATATAAGTCTTACACCGTGAAGAGAGAGGTGATATGATTTCATGGGCTACACTTTCTGTTGTGGCTCCTATGAGTATAACAGTGCCATTTTCTACGATGGGCAAAAGAGTCATTTGAACGTTTGATTTCATGGCATGAATTTCATCAATAAAGACCATTGTTTTTTTACCGTAAAATTTTAGATTATCTTTTGCGCTATCAATGATAGCTCTTAACTCGCTAACTGTAAGAGACACTGCATTGAGTTTGATAAATCCTGCCTTTGTCATTTGACTTATTATCAAGGCCAAACTGGTTTTGCCCGTAGCAGGTGGCCCTTGAAGTATCATAGATGGAACCTTATCCGCTTCAATTAGTTTTCGTAGTAGTTGTCCTTTGGCAAGGATATGTTGTTGACCCAGTAATTCATCGAGATTCCTAGGGCGCATCCGATCGGCTAGTGGTGTTTTTTGACCTGAGTTGGCGCTGTAATCAAACAAGTCCATTCATTAAACCTACTCTCGTTTTGATTTTGAGATTTATTTGGCTGAAATGGAACTATTACTGGAATAGTCATGCCCCAGAAGGAAATGCTATCATTTTGACGTCCCAGTCATTTGTATTGAGAGCCTAAAATAGAAAGTTAGCATAAGTTGAGATTGGCTCTATACAAGGAGAGGGCAATTGTGAAATATCAGTATCTAAATATTAAATTGATAGCTATGAATAATTATCAATGGTAACTAAGTGAGGAAGAATTGGACTCTCATCCCAATGATTATAACATGTGAGCCGTACATCTGCTTATAGAGGAGTAGTTGACAACAAAGAACGAAATTACAAATAATAAACAATAGTAAATTAGTTGGGTATCCCCTTGACAAATCCCGAGTGTTTTTATAAGATATAAGTGAAAAGATCTTACCTATATCTAATAGGATTTAACTCCGGAAAAGAGGAGGTGAGGGTATTGAAACTCTCAACAAAAGGTCGGTATGGTGTTAAAGCCATGTTTGATTTAGCTCAACATATGGGTGCAGGCCCGACTTCTTTGAAAAGTATTGCGGAGAGACAGGGCATTTCCGAACATTATCTGGAGCAACTCATTTCCGGGTTGCGTAAAGCTGGTCTCGTAAAGAGTGTTCGTGGGGCGCAGGGTGGCTATCTATTGGGCAGAGAACCGGGTAAGATAAAAATCGGGGATATCATTCGCGTGTTAGAAGGGCCCATAGCTCCTACTGATTGTGTATCCGAGGAGAATCCGGAATGTTGCCCTAAAGCAGAATATTGCGTGACGCGGACAATCTGGGAAAAAGTCCGAGACTCCATCGTAGAAGTTCTCGATTCCATCACACTTGAAACGATGCTTGAAGATGCCAAAAAGCGTGAAGCGGACAGAAGCTTATATATGTACTATATTTAGACTAGTTATTTTCATTTTCAATAAGTTTACTAGGGAGGGACTCCAATGCGGCGTATTTATCTAGACCACAGTGCAACGACTCCAGTTGACCTGGAAGTTGCTGCTTTAATGATGACGTATTATACCGAAAAATATGGTAATCCTTCGAGTGTTCACAGTTTTGGTAGAGAGGCTAGACAAGCTTTAGAGGAAGCTCGGCGCCAAGTTGCAGAGTTAATCGGAGCCACTCCTCAGGAAGTAACCTTTACCAGCGGCGGAACGGAAGCGGATAATCTAGCGATTCTGGGCACTGTCGAAGCGATGCGTAAAAAGGGTAAGCATCTTATTACATCCGCCATTGAACACCATGCAGTTCTCGAAACTTTTGAATACTTAGAAAAAAAAGGATTTGAGCTAACCATTATCCCTGTTGACTCGGAGGGGATTGTCTCGGTTGAAGACGTTCGCAAGGCCGTTCGACCGGATACTATCTTAATTAGCGTGATGCATGCCAATAACGAAGTCGGAGCAATCCAACCGATTGCTGAAATTGGTAAGCTGGCGAAGGAATTTGGCATTACGTTTCATGTTGATGCAGTTCAGTCCCTTGGGAAAATCCCTATTAATGTTAAAGATTTGAATATTGACCTGATGACGGTGTCTAGTCACAAAATTTATGGACCAAAAGGGGTCGGTGCTCTTTATATTCGTAAAGGGGTACGCATTGTGCCTTTGACTCACGGGGGAAGCCAAGAAAAGAAACGCCGTTCGGGGACAGAGAACACGCCGGGAATCATCGGGTTTGGCAAAGCCTGCGAACTGATCGGAAAGCGGATGGCTGAAGAGGCCGAGCTCCAAACGAAACTGCGCGACAAACTTATGAACGGAATCCTTGAGCGCATTGAATACGTGAAAGTGAATGGACCCCTCGGAGAAAAGCGCTTACCAAACAATGTGAATGTCAGTATTCGGTTTGTTGAAGGGGAGTCCTTGTTACTTTCACTCGATATGCTGGGGATCGCCGCTTCTAGCGGATCGGCTTGCACATCTGGTTCTCTTGATCCCTCTCACGTCTTGCTTGCCATGGGGCTGGTTCATGAGATCGCCCACGGCTCCCTTCGGTTTTCTCTAGGACATCAAAACACAGAAGAAGAGATTGACTATGTTCTGGAACAATTACCGAAGATTGTAGAGCGTTTGCGCATGATGTCCCCGCTTTATGATCAAGTTACTCATATTAAACAAGCACAATGAAAAGGAGCGAACTAAAAGATGTATTCAGAAAAAGTGATGGACCATTTTGCAAATCCTCGTAATGTTGGTGAACTTGAAAATCCAGATGGCGTCGGTGAAGTAGGGAATGCCAAGTGCGGAGACATTATGCGTATTTATTTAGATATTAAGGGAGACGTAATTAAAGACGTAAAGTTTAAAACGTTTGGCTGTGGTGCGGCCGTTGCAACCAGCAGTATGGTCACGGAAATGGTCAAAGGGAAAACTATTGATGAAGCTATGGTAATCTCTAATGCTGCAGTAGCCGAGGCCTTAGGAGGGCTTCCTGCAACGAAAATGCACTGTTCGAACTTGGCTGCGGATGCACTCCATGCCGCAATTGAAAATTATCGTGATAAACAGGCAAAAAAGGAATAGATGAAGTATGGCTCTAACAACGAAACCAAAAGTA
>PKWS01000075.1:3583-7562 GCA_003132105.1 Desulfosporosinus sp. | reverse complement strand
TCTAACAACGAAACCAAAAGTAGTTGTGGGTATGAGCGGCGGTGTGGATAGTTCCATGGCCGCCGCTTTGCTCCAAGAAGAAGGCTATGATGTTATCGGGATTACCTTGCAGATTTGGAAATCAACGGGCCCTGAGGTAGAAGGGGGTTGTTGCTCCAATTCTGCCATCGATGATGCTAGACGAGTTGCCTTCATACTAGGAATTCCCCATTACGTTATGAACTTTCGTTCGTATTTCGAGAAGACTGTGGTGGATTATTTCACGCAGTCTTATTTGGCTGGAGAAACACCAAACCCTTGTTTGGCGTGTAATAAGTATGTTAAATTTGGTGAGATGCTCCGTAAAGCTCGTGGACTGGGAGCAGAGTACATAGCAACAGGTCATTATGCGCAAGTCTTGCGAGATCTGGATAGTGAACGGTTTTTTTTAAGTAAGAGTACTGATACAAGAAAAGATCAAACCTATGCACTTTACATGTTAACCCAGGAACAGTTAGCCCACACCCTTTTTCCATTAGCAGGATACCCAAAAGAGCAAGTACGAAAAATGGCGAACGAACGAGGTCTTGGGGTAGGAAACAAACCCGACAGCCAGGAGATTTGTTTTGTTCCAAACGATGACTATGCTTCTTTTGTGCGGGAACGCTCGAGTGGGTTGGTTAAACCGGGACATTTTGTGGATCTTTTGGGAAATAGTTTGGGCAAGCACCAAGGGATTATTCACTATACTGTTGGACAACGAAAAGGACTAGGGGTAACCTTCGGTAAGCCGATGTTTGTAGTGGGTCTGAATCCTCAAAGCAATGAGGTTGTGTTAGGGGAAAGCTCAGATGTATTTACAGATACGCTTTGGGCAATCGATCTAAACTGGATATCCATTCCGTATTTAAAAGAACCTCTAAAAGTCGTAGCTAAAATTCGTTATAATTCATCAGGCGCGCTGGCTACCATTTATCCCGGGAAAATAGGGGCAGAACATGAAGTGATGGTCCTTTTCGATGAACCACAACGTGCGGTGACTCCGGGACAAGCAGTCGTCTTTTATCAAGGAAACTTAGTGGTTGGCGGGGGAACCATTATTTCTGATCCTCGAGGTCGGCGCTAACGATCGATTTATCCGATGGCTGGATAAGTTCAACTAAACAGGTCCCTTCTCTCCATCCATGGCTTCAGGGACACTCGGCCATCCATGGCTAGCGCTCTAACTCGAACGTCCTGTTCGAGTCCTTGGTCAGCGCATGAATAAATTCTGAACCTGCAGGGCAGAGTATAGATAGAACTTTTTTGGGGGTGGAAGACGCATGCGACGAACTCGAGAGATTGTCGGACTACCTGTCTTAGATCTGAAAAGCGGGGACTCGATTGGGTGGGTACAAGATCTGGTCCTAGATAATGACAAAGACGAGGTTGTTGGTATTCTCTTAGAAGGCGGGCACTTCTTCCATTCTGAAAAGGGAATTCCTCGGAAGGCCATCATAACAGTCGGAAAGGATGCCTTAACGGTTTCCAGCAAGACTGTAGAAGAACTTAAGGGGACACGGTGGTCTGACAAAGTGGGGAATGAAGTCTATACCCAAGGTGGAGACGCAAGAGGTACGATTGAAGATGTTTTTCTCGATGATTCGGTTGAAAAAATGGTGGGATTTGAAGTTTCTGACGGGCTCTTCGCTGACCTACTTCATGGCAGGGGAACGATTCTTAGACCCCATGTCATGATCGATGGAAAAGACATTTTAATCGTTGATAATCAAGTATCCCCCTTGGATCAAGCAAGTGAAGGGGGTATACTATCATGAATTGTCCAGTTTGCAGTGGACGGGCCATTGGTAAAGTGGGAGTAGAGCGGTTCTATTGTTGGGATTGCTGCGTCGAATTCGCTACTCAAACTGACAAAGTGGTTATTTATGATCTAGCGGAAGATGGTTCACTGATGGAATGGGATGCTCCAGCCCTAGCTGTTATGGAGTAATCCATGAAAATCGATATGGAGAGACACATAGCTAAGTTAAGCGCGCATTGCGCGTTTTTTTATTGACCTTGCTTACATAGAGGTGCGATTGCCTTTTATCCGATGGCTAACCGCCACTAATCTCCCGCTTTAAGCAATCGATAAGTGGCACTAAGCCCCTGGATAAGTTCAACTANNGTTAAAACTCCACCTGAAGTAATTTTCCTTTATAAATAGTGAGAAGGGGGTTTAAGATGAAGCACAAACCACCAGCATGGCGATGGATTTTCATTGGAGCTTGTCTACTCTTGGCAATGTTCCTCCTCTTCAAGGTGTGGTCAATTTTGGGACCGTTTTTCCTAGCTTTTATACTTGCCTATCTGTTAAACCCCCTGGTTGTTGCGTTGGAACGGCACCGAATTAGTCGGAAGAAGTCAATTCTGATTGTTTTCAGCTTGATTATTGCTGTTCTGAGTGCGATTATTTTCCTGATACTTCCTACACTCTATAATGAACTTAGCAAATTGGCTGTGATATTACCCAATGCGATTCAGTTGTTCACTGAAAGGGTCGATGGACTTCGTGAGCAATTTAAGGCGACAGGTTTGCCAAGCCGTGTTGCGCTCGTATTGGATCAACATTTAGGCCAGGGAGAAGTAATAATGGCAAATCGCCTTAATCTCTTTTTGGCTAACTTGCCGACGGTGTTGTCCACAGTCACTCTGTATATATTATCCCCTGTTATTACCATCTATTTTCTAGCAGATTGGAACGGTTTAGGGGTCCACTTTTTTCGAATTATCCCTCAACGTTGGCGGATGGAATGGCGACGTTTGTGGCAAGACATTAATCATGTGATCCGGCAATTTGTGCGAGGAAATATAGTTGTCGCTGTGATTGTAGGGATATTGATCGGGATTGGTGTAAAACTAGTCGGGATGGAGTATGCCTTGCTAATAGGCTTGATTTGTGGGGTTTTTGACCTCATTCCGTACTTTGGGCCGGTTATTGGAGCAGTACCTGCTGTTTTGCTGGCTTTAACGAAGTCCCCTGCAATGGCCCTTAAGGTTGCCGTGATTATTTTAATCGTGCAACAGCTTGAAGGAAACATCATCTCGCCCAAGCTCATGGGAGACAGTGTAGGGCTTCATCCTCTCTGGGTTGTATTTGCCCTTTTAGCGGGTGGAGAACTTGCCGGAGTTGGGGGTATGTTATTCGCTGTCCCAGTGGCAGCTGTGATCCGAGTTGTATTCAATCACATATATTTCAGACTGGTTTCGTCTAAGCTGTAAGGTGGTTGACAAATTAGACATCCCCTGTATATACTTTAGTAATACACTAGGAATTTGGAATAATTAATGCGTATGAAAGCATCATTTGCCCGTAAGATAAGCAGGGTGGTACCATGGAAAAATCTCGTCCCTGATTGATATGGGAGGGGATTATTTTTTTTAGCTAGTCAGAAAGTATAACTGCCAGTTATATACTTTCCTGCTGTATAAGTGCAACTAAAAGCGATCGCCGGCGCCTGAAGGCTTGGCGAAAACCAAGTTTACTTTATAAATTTAAGGAGTGTTCGTGCATGTATACAGGAAATGAATTAAGGGACATGTTTCTTAAGTATTTTGAGGCAAGCGGGCACCGGATTTTGCCCAGTGCGTCGCTCATTCCTAAAGATGATCCTACTCTTTTGTTAACGGTCGCGGGCATGGTACCCTTTAAACCATATTTTCAAAGACTGGTTGAGCCCCCCTATCCTAGAGCGACGACCGCCCAAAAATGTGTCCGTACTGCCGATCTTGAAGTGGTTGGGAAAACGGCTCGCCATCATACCTATTTTGAAATGTTGGGGAATTTTTCGTTTGGGGACTACTTTAAAAGTGAAGCGATTCACTGGGCATGGGAGTATATCACAGAAGTGTTAAAAATCCCTGTGGAAAAACTATGGGTGACAATTTATCCTGAAGATGAAGATGCAAAAAGGATATGGATGGAGAATGCTGGGGTCAAGGCAGAGAGGATACTTGGGGA
>PKWS01000075.1:0-3524 GCA_003132105.1 Desulfosporosinus sp. | reverse complement strand
TTCTTGGAGATCTGGAATTTGGTTTTCATGCAGTATAACCGCGATGAAGCGGGGGTCTTAACCCCTCTGCCAAAACAAAACATTGATACAGGTATGGGTCTGGAACGGATTGCTTCGGTTATGCAAGGGGTGGAAACTAATTTTGATACGGATTTATTCCGTCCAATTATTGACCATGTGGCCTCGCTGGCAGGAATCCGGTATAAGGAGAATCCTAAAAATGATAAAGCGTTAAAAGTGGTAGCCGACCACGTGCGAGCGGTGTCATTTATGCTGGCAGATGGAATCCGACCCAATAATGAGGGAAGAGGGTATGTCCTCCGCCGAATTTTACGTCGCGCTGTCCGTTATGCTAAACTCTTAGGAATTGACAAACCGTTCTTAGAATCCGTTTTTCGAATTGTCCAAAGGGACTACGCTCAGGCTTATCCGGAACTTACAGAAAATGAGAATTTTATTTTAAACCACTTAAGTTTAGAAGAAAAGAACTTTCAAGCCACGCTGGAGCAAGGCACTCAGCTGCTTCAGGAAAAGGTCAAGAATCTCATAAAGCAAGGGGAGACGATTTTAACCGGACCGGATGCCTTTTATCTCTATGAAACCTATGGCTTCCCAGTGGAGTTGACGGAGGAGATGCTTGAGGAACAAGGGTTATCGGTGGATATGATAGCCTTCCAAACGGCGGTCGAAGAGCATCGTCTTCTAGCAAAAGATCAATCTCAGCAAATGCGTGCTGTGGTTGAAAGCCCATCATTGATGGGAAAGGCAAAACTCTTAGGAGTGACACCTTTTGTCGGATATGAACAGGTTTCGGCAACGGCTCGGATTGAAGGCCTGTTTGTTGACGGAGAGGAGACTCAGGATGCTGGGGAGGGAGAAGAGGTGGTGGTCTTCCTTTCTGACACTCCGTTTTATGCGGAAAGCGGCGGTCAAGTATCTGATGTTGGAGTACTCAAAACGCCCCGGGCTGAGGCTCGGGTGCTTGAAGTGAAAAAAGGTGTGACCGGTACCCTTTATCACCGTGTTCAGGTTATGACCGGGGTATTACATGCCGGAGAAACGGTGGAGGCGGAAATCAATGGCTCTGCGCGACTGGCCATTTCTCGTCATCACAGCGCGACTCACCTCCTCCAGACAGCCCTGCGTACGGTGTTAGGAGAACATGTCCAGCAAGCAGGTTCCTTAGTGACTACGGAACGCTTGCGCTTTGACTTTACCCATTTTTCACCGATGACATCGGACGGATTAAGGGCGGTAGAGGGTCTTATCAATGAAGCTGTGTTAAAGAATATGCCCATCCAATCGACGGAAATGTCATTAAAAGAGGCTAAATTCAGTGGAGCTACTGCACTCTTTGGCGAGAAATATGGAGATAATGTACGGGTCGTACGGATGGGTTTGTTCAGTCAAGAATTGTGCGGTGGAACCCATGTCAAGGACACGGGGGAAATCGGGCTGGTTAAAATTCTCAGCGAGGGCGGAATAGGGGCAGGCCTGCGACGGATTGAAGCAGTGGCTGGATTAGAAGCCTTAGCATATCTTCGCTCCTTAGATGAGCAGGTGATAGAAGTTGCCCAAATCCTTAAGGCACAGCCTTCTGAGCTGGGTAAGCGTGTGAACGGGTTGGTGGCCCAGGTGAAAGATCTCGAACGAGAAATTGGACAACTTCAGGCAAAACTCGGTAAGAATGAGGCGGAAGGGCTACTGAAGCGTGTTAAGGAAATCGAAGGAGTTCAAGTATTAGCTGCCCAGGTGCATGTGTCCGATATGGAGGGTCTTCGTCAAATGGCGGATCTACTGCGGGCTAAACTCAAAAACGGGGTCATTGTCTTGGGTGCAGTAAGCGAAGGAAAGGTTAATTTAGTAACGGTTGTCAGTCCAACAGGTTTAAGTGGGCTTCATGCCGGACAGATTATAAAAGAAGTGGCTAAAATAACGGGTGGTAGCGGTGGTGGCCGACCGGATATGGCACAAGCCGGAGGGAAAGATCCTAGTAAACTTGGCGAAGCCATTGATCGCGTCCCAACAATTCTCCGAGGATTTCTAAAAAAATAGAGGAAAAAGCATGGGATGCCAAGAATAAATTCAAGGATACTTTATTATACCAAGGCAGAAAATATAAGTTTCGGGTGGGTCTCTTCTCGCCATCCTTGGTTACAGAGACACTCGGCCATCTCGCATCTAGCCATCCCGACACCTTGCCATCCATGGCGGTGTTCTAACCTCNNATCAGTGCAACTAAGGCGACGACACAGGACGTGTCTAGTGTCGAATGCGCCATGGTTGGTGTTGGCATTCGACCAATCACCGGCACCTGAAGGCTTGGCAAAAGCCAAGTTTACTTTAAAACCGTAAGCATTGGAAGGCGAAAGGGGGATCGGAAAATGGATCGAATAGAAGAAACCATGATGTTTAAGACTGTGGGAGAAGAAGGCGTTTCTGCGCAGGAAATTTTGCAGAAAGTGTATGCCGCTCTGCAGGAAAAAGGGTATGACCCTATTAACCAGATGGTTGGATATCTCATGTCCGGCGACCCAGTATATATTACCAGCCACAATCAAGCGCGAGCAATGATTCGTAAACTTGAACGCTTTGAGCTAATTGAAGAACTCGTCAAAAATTATTTGCAAGAAAAATAAGTTATATATTTAAACCCTCACTAGAAGTGGTGAGGGCTTAAATATTGGATAAGGGAGAGTAGTTATGCGTCAGGTTAAGCTTGGTTTATGGGGGCCCGTGGTTTCAGAGGTATGCTTTGGAAGTTTGGCCATATCTCCGTTACAAGGACGCGTAACGGAAGAGGAAGGGGCATCAGTTTTAGAGTATGCCCTTGAACAAGGAGTAAACTGGATTGACACAGCGGAAATCTATGACAACTATGCCCAAATCGCTGCGGCTACAAAGGATCATCCGGACGTTCGAATTATCAGCAAAGCGTACTCCGTCACTGCCACGGAAATGCACCAGAGTCTAGAAAAGGCGCGAACCGCCCTTAACCGAGAAACCCTTGATTTTTTCCTTCTCCATGAGCAGGAAAGTGCTTTAACTTTAAAAGGGCATTCGGAGGCTTGGGAAGAACTTCTACGCGCCAAGGAAAAGGGTATCGTGCGCTGGATAGGCATTTCAACGCATGCTGTTGCCGGTGTCCGGGCTGGTGCACTCCAACCGGGTCTTGATGTGATTCATCCGATCCTAAATTATGAGGGGCTAGGGATTATCGATGGAAATTTGCACGATATGCTGGAGGCTATATCTTTTGCGTCAGAATTAGGGATTGGGATTTACGCTATGAAGGTTTTTGGGGGCGGACATTTAGCCCATGACCCGGAAAAAGCTGTGGACTTTGTACGAAGTATTCCGGGCGTGCAGGCGATGGCCTTGGGAATGTCCAGCCGGGAAGAAGTGGATTATAACCTGTTCTTGCTGTCTGGTAAAGATATACCTACCTCCTTACGAGATAAAGTAAGGCACAGAGAACGGAAACTTTATATTGCTGATTGGTGCCAGGGGTGTGGGCGTTGTTT
>PKWS01000368.1:10700-11199 GCA_003132105.1 Desulfosporosinus sp. | reverse complement strand
CAAGGGGTGAGCGCGCAATCAATGTATGTTTATGAACCATCGCAGCAGCCGCTATGGACTTGTAGTTATCCTGTTCCGCAATACCGATAAGGAGGTTTTCTCCTGCAGCAGCTTCTGCAATAGCCGTTAGTACCTCATTGTTTTTTGCAGAATCATCACACCCTTCGACGATGAGTGGAACTCCAACGGCAGCCAAGACTTCTTTAACGATACGGGCACAATCTTCGGGTGAACGATTTTCGCCATCGGGGTCTGCTCCATTAAATTTCAAGTAAATGAGATTTGCACCAAACTCGTCTACGCATTTTTTAGCCCAGGCCGCAGGGTCATTGATGACATCTCCAATTTGCTTAGTGATAATATCATTCCATGTGGGAACAACGTCTGTAACCTCCATAGCGATAACTGGACGGTTAGTCATTTGACCTTCAAATTGGAGAAAGGGTAAGGCGCTATCCCCCCCAACGGTCACTGTAGCAGTTCTTGTTCCTCCTTGTTC
>PKWS01000368.1:0-10601 GCA_003132105.1 Desulfosporosinus sp. | reverse complement strand
AGGCAAATCGAATAATGGTTTGTCTGCCAAGTCATATTCCACAACCATAGGATCTAAGGGAATTTCTCCAATCAAGGTCAGACCAGTGCGTTCAATTTCTTCATTTAAGAACTCCATACTGCCCTCAGTGGTCTTGGTCACGATCAAGTAGATGGTGTCCACGGCAGACTTGATTCCGCGAATGAGATCGTGTACCCGGCCTGCTGATCGAATGCCCCGTGCAGAGGAATCACTGATTACGAACATACAATCGATGCGGGGAATGGTACGTCGNNTAACACCCAGCTCCTTGCGGCCCTCCCATGACAAGAAGATCAATTTCTTTAGACTCCACTAAGGACTGCTGAAGTTTATATTCAATGAAGATATTCTTTGGCATTCCAGAGGGAATTGCTTTGGGATCTTTACTTTGTTCAAGCAATTCAGAAATCGTTGCAGTAACAGTGAGTCCCAAAGCTTCACCAAGGTTTGCGTTTGGGTCAGCATCTACTGCCAAAATTGAAATCTCTCTTTTTTGGCGGACTAATTGTCTTAACAGTAAAGCTGTGAACGTGGTTTTTCCTACTCCACCTTTCCCAGCAACTGCTATATATTTTGCCTTTGCCATAAGACGACCTCCATTAATAATGTTATTGACAAGATGGAAATAGGGATAAATCTGTATGGGGCAAAAACAGAGCGGAAACATACTCGTCCATAAATGTTGCTCCAACTGATAGCTCAACATAGGTCATTTTCCGTCCCAGCTCCTCAGCTTCTCGCCATGCATTCTGTGAAAGTAAGGCGAGACGCGCTCCTTTAACGGAAGCATTTCCGATAAATTCAAATCGCTCCGGTTCGAGATCTGGAAGCAGTCCAATTTGAACGGAATCATGAACATTGAGGTAATTTCCAAACCCCCCGGCAATGACAATCTTACTGATCATTTCAATATCCACTGCGACCATATTCAGTAACGATCGGATACCAGCGTAGATCGACCCTTTAGCGCGAATAATACTTTTGACATCATTTTCAGTGATGACCAGGTCTTTTTCTCCACCGGCTTGATGAGCCCATGCCAAAACGAACTCTTTGTCATCGCTCGTAGCTCTCAGTCGATTCGAGCCTGAGTGATGTCCCAATTGGAAATTTCCAGCACGATCGATAATTCCTGCTCCGAGCAACTTGGCCACACAATCCACAAGACCTGAACCACATATTCCAACGGGCAGACTGTTGCTAATCACCTTAAGGGATACATCCAAGGTATCTGGATCAATGATGACCCGTTCAATTGCCCCTGGCATTGCTCGCATACCGAAAGTTATCCCACCGCCTTCAAAACTTGGTCCGGCTGAACAAGCGCACGTAACAAGCCAATCCTGATTTCCAAGCACAATTTCTCCGTTCGTTCCGATGTCAATGAAGAGGATAATGTCTTCACCATTGGCCAGATCCGTAACCAGTGTTCCTGCTACAATATCCCCACCAACATAACTCGCTACCGAAGGATAACAATGTACCAATGCCTCAGGTATCATATGCAGCCCAATCTCCTGAGCGGGGACAGAGGGAACGCTTGTCATGGTAGGAATATAGGGTTCTAACCGAATGTAACGCGGATCCACGCCCAGGAACAATTGTGTCATTGTGGTATTACCAGCGACCATTGCGCATGAGATATTGTAACTAGTCAAAGATCGACGAGCAAGAATCTTGTCAATAAGCTCATTGATGGTTTCAATGACAGTGTGCTGAATCTCTTCTAAATGCAGCGGGTCTTCTACTGCATACACTATCCGAGAAATAACGTCATCACCGAATTTCGCTTGTTTATTGTATGATCCCTGCTGATCATCAATCTCACCAGTCAAGAGGTTGATAAGGTAAACGACAACTGTAGTGGTGCCAATATCAATTGCAAATCCATAGGGTGGGTGGTCATTTCCAGGTTCCACGTGAGTGACGGTAAACCCTGAGTCGGTATCAGTTAGGGTGATAGATACATCCCATTTTGCTTTACGAAGTGCCTCTGGCAAGTGCTTTAGGACTGATAAGGAAATTTTAATGGGCTTATCTCCAGCTTTTAGGACACGCCGAAGTTCCATGTGCAGGCGGGCCCAATCACTCGTGTTAGCTGTCAAGGTCGGCGGCGAGAGGGAAATTCTCTGCTTCGTTGCTAGAGGGTGATGCCCAAACTTTTCGAGTAAATCATGTCCGCTTTCTTGTAGGATCCCCTTATGGACATCCCCCATTAAGACCTGATGTTCTTGTAACCGGGACTCTGGAGGCACCTCAATCGTCAAATCTCCTTGAATCATGGTTTGGCAGGCTAGACGAACTCCGGTGGAAATTTGCTCGGGTGTTAAGGTTCCAGTACCAGTCACTAAGGGTTCTCCACTTAAAACTACAACTTTACAAGCACCGCAAGTGCCCTTACCACCGCACCCTGATTTGATATATATTTCCGCCTTAGCAGCTGCTTTGAGCAGAGATGTTCCATAATCAGCTTCAATAACACGGTTCTCGGGCATGAATTTAATTTGAAATGGGGGCATAGTTTCACTTCCTCACTGCCATGACAGTTGGCTATACAATCCAAAAAAGTGACTTAAGATAGGGACTTCGAGAACGAAACAATCCCACTGGATTCCCTTGGACCCACGACAACCTTCCATCCAGATAATTCCGAGAGCTTGCCCGAGATCACTGCAACATAGCCCGGAATGATAACTTTGCGGTGTTTCACTTTATCGGCAATGCCACAAGCAACCATCGCTTCCGCTATTTTCTCAGGTTCAAATTTACCAGCGGCATATGCCGTAAGTACCGATGTTCCGTCAGTATCGATAGGTAAAATATAGCTAGGAATTTTAGAGGTTTCTACTTCACCTTCAACACTGTAGTACGTTAAGGAGAAGTTCGTCGTAATGTACACTGGAGAATTCTCGTTGACATTCCCTACCGAATGCAATGTGGGCTCAACTTGAATTGGTTTCTGAGGATCAGTATAAATATTTTGCCTTAAAGTCATTAGAGGAAGAATATGTGATTTAACACTAGTTTTCAAAACCACTGCACTGGCATATTTGGCAACATAAACAGTAGCCTCCATAATTTCTTCCAATGGCTCAGGATTACTAGTAAAGGCAATGACAGGATAACCGAAAGGTCGGAATTTTTTCTTGATGGCCAAACGACGCAAATGGGTCAAATTTGCTAACGTTTCAACGGGTGTTCTCGAACCTGGATCCAGGACAAATTCCTTATAACCCAAGGCTTGCGCTTTTTCAACGAGATCGTTGAGTGCATCAAGTCCTTCTGCTCTTAGGATTACAGGTACTGAGTTTTCTTTGGCAAGGTTAACCATTGCTTCATAGTTATCAGCCGTTGCTGCTCCAATGAGTGGCTTACGGGAAACCAACGGTGCCAGGGCTGCTTTGACAGTTTGGGGATCGTCACTTAGTAAAAGTAGGGATATATCCGTACTTTTAGCAACAGTGGCGGCAACTTTGGCAAAGAGCGACGCGTCGTTTGAATCGTTAACGATTGCTACACCATCTATTGTGTATTGGAGTCCTACACGTTCAAACTCTAAGCCTTTGATCTCCTCGAGTTTTGCTTCCAATTCCTTGTCATTTAATTTATCAGACACATATATCAACAACGTCGTAGGGTGATAAAACGTCTTGTCATGACGGAACAGGACTGTTTCATCTCCGAGAACAGAATCTTTGCCAAACTTAATGGCTTTGATTGGAGGGGCAGAAGCAGAATCCAAAGCCTCACGAGCAGCCGCCGTGACATAAGGACAAGTGTCCAATGCTGCTTTGCCAGAAGCCAAAGCCATGGCAAAGGCTAAGCAAGTAGGTACTCCGCATTCTCCGCAGTTTTTCTTTGGTAATTGTTTATAAATTTCTAAACCTGTTAGAGCCATTTTGAAACCCCTTTCTAATTTACGTTGGCATAAGTAGGAAGATGACCAAGGCCCATAATGAAGAAGTATATGAGACCTTGGCGTCTTGTGAGTAAATTTACATTAGTGATTCAAGTGCAAAGCAAGGATGTCCATTTTCCTCAAGGAATGGTATGATTTCCTCTACCGTGGTTCCCACGGACTCATCGGCAATCTTATCGATAAAATCTGCACCTAACCCTTCGTCGATGGAGCGTTGAACAAAGTCTTCTCGTAAGAATTCCTTCAATTCTTTAGGCATCCAGACAATACGGGCAATTCCACCATCAGCAGGGATAAATTTCTTACTGAGGAGGTACGTTCTTCCAATTCCCATAAACCCTGGGGTTTGCATTCCACCACCGCAAGTTCCGGCTAACGAGGAAAAAGTCATACCACAAGGGGTCATTCCGGAATGTTCACGGGTAGTAATCATGAGACCATTGGCCTCAGGAACGATGGCCATGATGGCCTCGAAGCAACCGCACGAGGTCATCGGTTTGTCCATTAACGTATAGAGATTAACCTCTTCCAATGTGTTGTTCGAAGCTTTTAACAAGTAATCATTAGTACTTTGCCACATACCCTTTAACTCATCAATAGCTGGTCCTTTCGGTATGGGTTGGTTCGGTCCGTTCGGTGTAATCTCAAAAGATGCTCTGGCATCCAACCAACTTACGGCACCACATAAGCCAACTCGTTCCGGAGTGACAATACAGACATGGTTAGGCGCAAAGGACTGACAAAGCAAACAGGAGTAAAAGTCTTCGACTGACTCATCTGTCAAGCTCTTCATACGAGCATCACGCGCCCGATACNNCTTCAACAGTAGCTTGATCTGTCATCATGGTCACTTGAACACGGTCAACGATGGCCGGGAATTCTTCCTTTAACTTAGCCAACAGAAGTTCCCCTATGTGTTTAATTAAGAAGCCTTTTGCCCTAGCATCTTTGGAAATCCGTACCCAGCACAAATCCCTTTGGGCCACGTGCCAAATACCTTCACCATAGTTTGCAAAGTAATGGATTCGACGCTCCAATACGCCTTCAAAGTCTTCCTGCATCTTACGTCCGAAAATGTCAATCTTAATTCCCAAGGGAAGTTTGGATCCCTCTGGAATACTATCGATTTCCGGTCCAATAACCGTGACCTGACCGTCAACGATTTCATCAGGTCCGACCATCTGGACGAGTTCAAAGGCGGTAGTACGTCCGCCACCGAATTCCACGTACGTATCTCCCTTACGGATAGTTTCTCCCTCAAAAGCAGGACCGAAGTTTACCGGAATAGGAATCTCAATGTTTGTTAATTTTATTCCGCGTATTTCCATCGCTAAGGGAACAATTTTTTCATAATCAGGCTCGGAAATGTACCAATCAGGGATTTGCATGTCTTCACTTAGTACCTGATCAGTTAAGACTGGGAAGCCCATGAAAATTGCGCCCATTTCGGCAGCTACTTTGACATCATCCAGTTCTCCAAGATGAAGAACAAAGGCACGAATCCGACGACGCTGATAATCGCGATGATTTTCTCGTTCTCCAGCTGGAATTCCGCCGAAAGCTAAGCCCGCTCGGAATGCATAGTTCACTGCGTGAATAACCTGCGTAAAGTTTCCTAGTGGAAAAGCAATATAGTCTTCTCCGATTTTAACGTTTTCTTCGAGTAACTGCTCAATAATCTCATCGCAAAGAAAGATCATAAACCCTTTACCCATTAAATTATCGACAATTTTCTTGGCGGCAGGTGAGTCTTTAGCACGTCCGAGAATAACTGCTACCCCAGGAATCGTCCAGTCTACCATCTTAATTCCATGTTTCCGTACAATAGGGTCACCTAGAAATCCAGTCCACGGTTTAACTTTGGGTTCATCTCCACACAGATAATGAATCGTCTCAATGACTTCTGCAGCATAAAGGACTGATTCTCCCCAGAGCCTTGCATTGTCAAAGGTAAGTTCTGTGCGAACTTGATTACGCAATCGATTTAGAATAGGAACCAATTCACCCAGTTTGGTCACCTTTTCGCCTGAAAGACATGTGATGACCGGGAGGTGATAAGCTGTATCCGGATAACCTATGATTTGTTCGGTACCAAAGTCTTTGATTGCTCGATTCAGAAGTATTTCTGCATAAGTCATAGCGATGATGGTTCCATCGTATGCCTTACGCAACAGTTTTTTCGGTTGTTTGCTAGGATCCTTAATTGAGCCTTCGTAGATTTGCTCCATTGACATATTTATTCCTCCTTTCTTACCAGCCTTGGGAAATAACGGTACTATTCTTTTCTGCAGTCTTTTTATGAACGTTTAGTTTCCAAGTCCTGTACTCTAGTGCATCCAAGAGTTTTGTTGCGCCAATTAAAGGATCAACTTCGAAAATAAAGTTTCCTCCAAAGACATCATGAGCAATTTGGGTAGTTATTCCATATACAAGGTCGCTTCCCTCCACAGGGGGTAAAGATCCAACATGGACAGGAAGGCCCATTGTGACAGCCCAAGAACCGATTGAAATTGCCTTTTCATGCATAGCCTCCGGAGCAGATGCGACAAACGGAACTTTAGGGATATCTACACCCAGTTCATTAGCCATAGCGATCGCTAGATCCATACCACGACTGTTATCAACACATGCCCCCATATGGAACACTAACGGTAGTCCAGTGGATAATTGAGGATTTGCTACTTCAAGCGTTTTGAGGAATGATTTTAGTCCTTCACCCGCATAAGCATCAACGGCCAAGGGAGACATAAGACCGAATTTAGCATACGCACCAGCGGAGCAACCAGTGGCGATGACGAATACGTCATTTTTCACGAGCTCTTTTAGAACGGCAATATGGGATTCATCTTGTAGTCGTTTAAGGTTGTTACAGCCGGCCATGAGTGCAACCCCTTTGAGTTGTCCACTCAGGATTGCATCTGTCAGCACAGAAATAGGACGGTCAGGACAAATTTTTGCAAAAACTGTCGTTAACGCTTCTATACTGAAACCTGCTACAAGCTTGTGACGTTCAGTAGGAATTGAAATCTTCTTAGGATCACGGTGCTGGTATGCCTCAATGGCTATCCTAATAAGTTTCTTCGCGTCATCCATAGCTGTTGCGGTATTAAAAGCTATGTGTTGGGCTCCAGGGATCTTCATCATAAATTCTGTCGTTACAACCTTGGTATGGAAGCATTCTGCAACAGTTTGTACTGAGGGATAAATACATTGAATATCTACAACCATTGCATCCAAGGCACCCGTCATGATGGCCATTTCTTGGGAGGCCGAAGATGTTGCTAGATAAACGCCTTCGCGCATGAGCAGCTCATTACCGGTACAGCAAATCCCAACAATATTGATTCCTTCTGCTCCAACTTTCTTGGCATCCTCTTTCATAACCCTTGCCGCAGCAACAACCATTTCACTCAAAACNNGCCAAGTCAGCAAGCGCAGTCTTAAGTCCCCCAAAAATAATATTTACAGGATCAGTGTCAACTCCCATAGCTGTTTGAGCAATAATTTCCGTGACAGAACCATCAATGGCTCTAGGCATAATATTCGTGTGTTGGAATTTTTTTCGGCGGCCCTCAGTGATAAAGCTGTCTAAGAAGGCTAGTGGCCGATCTTGGTAACGGCCAAAGTCCGCATACCCCAACTCCACAACATCTTTGAGTATTTCTAGGTTCTCACGATTCAAGGTAGGGATCCCCAATTTTTCAGCTAAGCTCAGAAGTTTAGCCGGTGACTTAATTTCGTAATCTGGGGCATGCCCTTCGACTAATGCGTGAGCAGTATGCAAGATATGGCGCGCATGCTCCGAGTGGGATGCAGCTCCTCCGGCAATATATCGTACAAGATTGCGGGAAACAATGGTGTAAGCGGATGCTCCGCAGATTCCACGACTTGCAGGACCTTCTTCCTTTTTTATCCGACAGGGTCCGGCAATACAAATTTTGCAACATATTCCATTATATCCAAAAGTACACTGCGGTTGTTGTGCAACTACGCGGTCATAAACCGATTCAATTTTTCTATCCTGAGTCATTTTCAACATTTGCAGGGCACCGGGGTCTGTCGTGCGAATAGGATTCTTAGGATCAACGACTCGTGGTGCGTCCGACGGCCGGGCAGTATGGGTTAAATCCCGATATCTTGGCATGTTACACTCTCCTCTTTCTTAAGATCTCTTCTCATACTCTCATTTCCATTTAGGTTGCCTCTGTCATCTCCCTTCATCTAGAATTCTTTGATAAATTGTATTGAGTTGTACTCCAAGAGACCCTCCAGGCAATTCGTCATTGCCTGTATCTATGGACATTTCCAACAGTTCGTCGCTGTAAGGGATGATGCCAATCAGCTGTTCTGTAGAAAAGTGGTCTTGAAGAAAATTTTCATCTTTGAGATTGCGAACTTTATTACCAACGACGACAACATGCGGGATACCTAAATCTAGAGCAAGTTTCTGAATAACTTTTACGGTTTGTGCACTGACTTTTGTCGGTTCAGTAACAATGACTAGGACATCGACGCCAAGGGCGGTACCCCGCGTGAGTTGTTCTATGCCTGCTCCCATATCCAAAATGACAGTATCTTGTTCCCCAAGGATTAGTGAATTGACTAAGGCTTGGAGAAAGCTGTTTTCCTTACAATAACAAGAGGTTCCTCCCCCTTTGATGTTCCCCATACGGAAAAACCGAAGAGCTCCCAAGGAAATGCAATAGTCATCTAATATATCATCTACATTGGGGTTTAGAGGGTAATAGGCTCCACTGCCACCCATTCTCTCTTCAATCAGTTCTTTCATATCGACAATCGGTTTTAAATCTGCAAGTACATCATCGGAGATTCCCAAAACTGTTCCAAGGCTGGCATCCGGGTCTGCGTCAACCGCCAAAACTGTGAACCCTTTTAGCGCTAGCCATCGGGCTAAATTTGCTGCAAAAGTGGTTTTCCCAACGCCACCCTTGCCAGAGATTGCAATTTTCAACGAGTCTCCACTCCTTCTGTGTGTATATTAATAAACATTCTCCTAGAATTTACACACATCTTGTATTATATTCTTGTTTTGTTTGATTAATCCTGCAAACGCATAAAATTATTTTTTCTATTTTCAGTTTTCTTTGATCTAGTATTCACAAATGGTGTAATAATTGAATTTTCAGAATCAACTTTCTATTTACTTGAATTCTCCATCTTTAAATTACTATTCGATAAGGAAATCAATTTTCCTTTTAAAAAGTTAATTTGTTCCGAAAATTCAAAATCATCAAGTACTATTTTTCACATGAATCCTTATTTTTTGACTGCGCTCAGGATTAATACAGTCCACAGTTATAAACTGTAGCATGCTGGCCGTCAAGTGTCAATATGTCACCATCAGTTTATTCTATGCCATCGAGGAAATTGTTCTGCCGACCCCTATCAAAGCAGCTTTCCCTTCTGCTAAGAGTCGTTCAGCAGCTTGGGGTTCTGTAGCCCCTCCTGTAAGAATCACTGGAATAGATACTGCATTCTTAATAGCTTCTGAAAAGAGGGGCAAAGTGAATTTTTATATCATCAAAGCTGACTTACTTCACCGTTTGTTAAAGCCTTAGATCTTGCCATGGGCGGTGGCATAACTAATCGATTAGATAATTGTATTGAACCAATTTGAAGGGGATTTGGAAGATGAACCATAATACAATTCCTTCTAACTTTCTTGTAGAAAAGGCCAAGGATGGAACACAAGGCCAAAGGCTCCATGTCCAACATGAGTAGCAATAACGGCTCCAGCTTCAAACAAACGAACTTCATGTTCTGGAAAACGAGCCTTAAGTTCGTTTAGTAAGGTTTCTCCCTCTTCAGGTATATTGACGTGCATAACACAAATTCGGTACCGTTTTCCCGAAGATAAGGCACGATTTAATTCGTCAAGTACACGTTGCCATGCCTTAGAACGAGAACGCACTTTATCAAAAACATCGATTTGGGCGTGTTGATTAAAGAAAAGAATAGGTTTTATTTGTAGTAAAGTTCCCACTAGCGCAGCAGCTCCACCAATTCGTCCGCCTTTTCTTAAGTTTTCAAGCGTATTGACAATGAAGTAAAGCTCTGTCTGTTGTTTTAAGTTATGAAGATGTGTCATAATTTGTAAAGCGTTCAGTCCTTGGTCAGCCCATTCCGCTGTAGCCCAAGCTAGAACTCCAAGACCCAATGCAGATGACCTGGAATCATAGAGGTGAATATTTGGGCTGGAGGCTAATTCTTTTGCCATCTGGGCAGAGTGAAATGTCCCACTTATCGCCGAAGAGATATGAATGCTCACAATATCCTCAATGCCTTCAGAAAACAAGGATTCATAGGCTTCCAAGAATTCGCCAACGGAAGGTTGAGAAGTTGTCGGTAAACCAGAGATATGACTTAATTTTTCAAAAAAATAGCATTTGATAGTTCCGTTTCAGAAAACATTTCATCTCCAATATTTACTTTGAGAGGTACGACCCGAATCTGAAATTGTTCCAGAATATCATTAGATAAATATCCTGTAGAATCCATGACAATCCCAATTTTTCTCAATTAACTTCTCTCCCTCTTCTCTATAAAACGCCTAGCAGTATTGGTCAGTTATAGATGTTTAGAGTATATCCTAAAATAAAATGTGTAGCAATCAACAAGAAAGTCTCCTTAATTATTAATT
>PKWS01000401.1:848-5152 GCA_003132105.1 Desulfosporosinus sp. | reverse complement strand
CATTGCCCCGGAAAGTTGTGCCTCAATTCTTTGGAAGGACACGACCAAGGCAAAAGAAGCAGCAGCTGCTTTAAAGTTTACGGCCCAGGATTTATTAAGACTTGGGGTGGCGGATGAGATAGTACGAGAACCTCAAGGTGGCGCCCATAACAACCTAAATCAAACTGCAGTAGAATTATCTCAGGTCATATCGAAACACCTCGTGCAGTTGCGTGCCGAGACTCCAGAAGCACTGCGAGAAAAACGATATCAGAAGTTACGAGAAATTGGGGTTTATCAAAAAAAAGACACACTAAATTTATCAAAAATTCTTGACTAAATCTTTTAATTAATGTTATTATGTATAAGTCGTCAAATAACGGACGAACTAATTTGGGCGAGTGGCGGAATGGCAGACGCGTCGGTCTCAAAATCCGATATCTGTGAGGATGTGGGGGTTCAAGTCCCCCCTCGCCCACCAATCCTACGTTCTAATATGTAATTACATGTTCGGTATGTTTGATATTTTCGATTAGGTAGAAAGATAACGAAAGACCCTTCTGATTCCTATTTAGAAGGGTCTTTCGTTTATAAAGACAATAAGATTTGATTACAAATTCGAGATAATCTTCAACGGAAGCATTAATGTACAAGTTAACATTAATGCTTTGATTTTTTCAACTATTGAAAAACTTAAACGGTACCTTTTTGTTTACTGTAAATGTTTTGTGTTGACTTAGTTCGCAATCAATATCATCTAAATCTATAGATGGGGTTTTACTAATAGCAAGTATCTGACTTGGAAGAGCGCTTCTATGGCCTACAATTATATAACTAACGGCACAAGCGATTGAAGCATAAACTCCTAAATTTAAACCAAACATTTCTATTGCCATAATAATAGCTGCAAGGGGAGTATTTACAGCTGCTGCTAAAAAGGCAACTATTCCAACCGCAGAATATATTTCTATATTACCTTGTACTAGGTGTCCCCAAGAATACCCGGCCGTTGCACCTATATAAAAGATAGGCGTCAAAATCCCACCGCTTCCGCCCGTACCCAAAGTTATAGACACCGTCAAGGCTTTTATTAAAAAAGCCAGTATTCCAATATCGTTACTGCCTGCAAGAGCCTTGTGAATAACATCCTTACCAATACCAATGTAATCATGTGTACCAGTTATAAAAGTAATAAGTACGAGAGAAGATCCGCCGATTAACCCTTTCAAAGGACGGTAAATGTTAACTCTACAACGAAAAAAGGACTCAACTCCATGAAGAGCCTTAATAAATACAATGGCTAAAAAACCCAATAGTATCCCGAGCACGATCATATTGAATAATAAGTTAAAATCGAGATGTAAAGGAACTGTAATGGTACTTGATATATGACTGATTCCCATAAATTCGCTTATAGAATAACTGACATAAGAGGCAATCAGAGAAGGCAAAAGGACATCGTACGAAATACGCCCTATATATAGAACCTCAATAGCAAGAATAGCCGCGCCAATAGGAGTTCCAAACACCGCTGAAAACCCAGCACTAATTCCGCATATGACGAATCGCTTACGATCAATATCATTCATTCTAAAAAGACTAGCTAGAGATGACGCTACCCCTGCACCTATTTGTACACTCGGCCCTTCCTCTCCAGCAGAACCTCCAAAAGAGAGTGTAATTAAACTGGCTAATAGTTTTACTGGGGCCACTTTCATATCAATTCGCCCAAACCGTTTGTGGACGGCCTCAATGACTTTTTCAGTACCATGTCCAGAAGCGTCTGGAGCTAATTTCAAAACTATATAGCTACTTAAAAACAAGGCAAACGGGACTAATAAAAAGTAGTAATGCCATCTGGAAATTAATGTTTCGCCCATGAGCAATAATTTAAGAAATATGTCGACACTAGTTCCTACCACAGCCCCAGCAAGGATGGCATAAATAATCCATTTAAAAGTGCTCGCCAGTAAAATAGATTCCTCAACTAGATCTTTTTTAATAGCATCTCTCATCCAATTATCCTCTTTCCTCCGATTAGCTTTTAAATAAATAAAAGGTGAGTAGGTCAAAATAGCAATGCCCAGGAAAAAGGACCGAATGGTTTATGCTTTTTCTAACAAGTACTGCTCATTATGGTATACGGTATACCATAATGAGTTATCATTAAGTCTTCTATTATGCTATTCTACTCTGGTGGTGGAGAACAACGTCGGAAACACTGCCAGAGTAGAAAGATATTTCCATATATTTTAAGTAGTTCGATGTGAATATCAACGGAATATCTACGCAAGTGAAAGTGCCTGATTGCTCGGTAAAAACGACTAAGCTTAGAAGATCGCAGAAATGTTTATATCGTTTATTATATCATAGCAATATAATGCTCTACAAGCAGGCAATTAACAATTTGGTATACAAAAATTTAGCACATTGTATACCAAGAGTATTGAATTCCGACAACCAAGGTTGTATACTAAGGATAACATAATCATGTAAACATTACAGTCCTGAAAAGTCGACTAAAGGAGTTAAAAAAATTGACTGTTCAATTAACGCCTATTAAATTCGATGATATGGGTCATATACGAGATTCAGTGTTTTCCACTTTGCGAAACGCTATTTTAGATGGGAAACTAAAACCAGAAGAAAGATTGGTGGAACGAGACATCGCTGAACAGCTTGGCATAAGCCGTACTCCTGTACGCGAGGCTATACGCAAACTCGAACTTGAAAGATTAGTTACCCATATCCCACGTAAGGGAGTCGTGGTAACTGGGTTTTCTAAATCAGATGTCTTGGAAATAATGGCAATTCGGAAGGTGCTTGAAGGCTTAATTTGTTGTATTGCTGCAACAAAGATAAAGGAAAAGGATTTAGACAGACTAGAGACAACACTCAAGCAGATCCAGGTTGAATATGATAAAGGCAATCAGAAAAAGGTTAACCAATTAAATGATCGGTTCCATGAAATCATTTACCGGTCGGCGG
Source organism: Desulfosporosinus sp. (assembly GCA_003132105.1). Lineage (GTDB taxonomy): Bacteria > Bacillota > Desulfitobacteriia > Desulfitobacteriales > Desulfitobacteriaceae > Desulfosporosinus. The sequence continues at coordinate 2,185 of PKWS01000401.1, read as the reverse complement.
AAAGTCCCCGCTTGTACGAATTCCATAACACCATGCGTGAGTATATCAACAAGTTTGCACATGTAGCCTATACAAAACCTGGGCGTACAGAAGAGGCGTTGATTGAACATAATAAAATAGTTCATGCACTACGTAACCGCGACAGCCAAGAAGCTGAAGAAGCGGGTAAGATGCATGTTGGAAAATCCAGTGAGGCCTACATGGAAATTACATCGCAGTAAACCATAATGAGAGGGCGAGAAGTGACGACGTACGACTCATGTAACCACTTCTTCTAGGACTGAACTATTGATTACTTTTATGGGGGCCTCTTTTAGGAATAGGGATTGTGACTGTGCTTTCAATGGTGTATAAAATGCCTTACTAGTACCTACCCTGGCAACGGCCTTGGCCATAGTTGTGATGTTGTTTACCAAGACCACGCACCCACCGGCGGGAGCTACAGCCATGATTGCGGTATTGACCAAAGCTTCACCTATTTTTATACTGATCCTGTAGGGATAGGCGCAATTATTTTAGTTTTGATTGGACTGATTGTCAATAATATTTCATCCAAGAGAAGTTATCTAAATTACTGGATATAGACATAAATGATGTAGATACAAGCATAAAAAATTATGACGAAACATACTAAATACAAGACTTTTTCATTCAGAGTATTGAGATAATTTATTTGTTGGAGGCACTTGACAGGAACTCGAATTCAGTTATAATAGGGCATAGTCAGACAATTATAGAATTTAGATTCCCACAACTTATTGGTCGCGTGCTAGGATAAAGTTTTCGATTCATCGAAAGTTTATGCATTGCAATTAATTAAGTCAATGCTGAATTTCAAAGAATTGGAGCCACCTAGAAGGGTGGCTTTTGTTGTAAAAACAGTTCTCATCATGATTACAATCAAATCTTATTAATCAGAACATTTTAAACAAATAGAGAAATACACCGTCTAAAGCTAATATCNNGCTAAGTCTTGTACTAATCTGTATTGTATACCGTATACATACAATAACGGGAGGGACAGCTGATATGACCGGAGTTAAAACCATTGAACTTATGGTTAAAGAGGGCATAATAGAAGATTCCCGTAAAGGTGTAGTACGGATTAACAGAGAAGATATGGAACGGTTAGAGCTTAAGATGGGTGATTCCATCAGTGTCAAGGGCGAAAGGGCAACTGCAGTGAAAGTTTTGCCAGCCTTCGGTGATGTTTCAGGTACACCCTTGATCCAGATGGATGGGATGATTCGACGAAACGCTGGTGTAGGCCTGAACGAGGCTGTCGTGGTTTTTAAGATTGAAGTAAAGAACGCTCGTAAAGTAGTACTTTCTCCCCT
>PKWS01000401.1:0-830 GCA_003132105.1 Desulfosporosinus sp. | reverse complement strand
CTCTTTGGTCACGAAGAACGCGGATTTCGTGTTACTGGAGTTGCCCCCTCTGGCCCGGTTAAGGTAAGTAAAGACACTGAAATATATTTCGTTGAGCCTGATCTGGGAAGAACGAGAACAAGAGTTACCTATGAGGATGTTGGCGGGCTAAATAAACAAGTACAGAAGATAAGGGAAATACTAGAACTCCCTTTAAAATATCCTGAGGTGTTCAGAAAACTAGGGATTGAGGCGCCGAAAGGTATCTTGCTATACGGCCCCCCAGGGACTGGAAAAACCTTGATTGCACGAGCTGTAGCTTCTGAGACAAAGACCCATTTTATTCATGTCAATGGACCAGAAATCATGAACAANNTTTTCCTTGATGAATTAGATGCAATCGCTCCCAGGCGGGGTGAGGTACATGGTGACGTTGAGAAAAGGGTCGTTGCTCAGCTTCTCGCACTGATGGATGGTTTGGAAAACCGCGGCCAAGTCTTTGTAATTGGCGCCACTAATATCCCAGGTGCCTTGGACCCGGCATTGAGGCGTCCTGGAAGGTTTGACAAGGAAATGGCGATCTTGCCACCTGACAGAGAAGGCCGGCTTCAAATCTTACAAATCCATACAAAAGGAATGCCCCTAGCCAAGGATGTTGATTTGGCTCAAGTTGCTCAAGTTACTTATGGCTTTGTTGGAGCAGATTTGTCAGCCCTGTGTAAAGAAGCTGGAATGGTGGCTCTCCGAAAGATACTGGCAGAAGTGGGCTTAGACGGTGATATTCCAGCCTTTGAAGTATTAATGGCAGATTTCATTGCAGCCCTACGTGAGATAGAGCCTTCAGCTACCCG
>PKWS01000414.1 GCA_003132105.1 Desulfosporosinus sp. | reverse complement strand
AGTCGAGCAGAAACCGTCAACAAGGCACCTGTTTTCCCCTTATGAATCTCTTCTATCTCGTCCAATTTCAGCGTTTTTCCTTCTCCGACCACATCGGCAACCTGCCCTCCAACCATACCATCTTTTCCGGCGGCTATAGCAACTTCACGAATAATACGAAGCTGTCTCTCCGGCTGACCAACTCCTGAGTCAGCAAGCAGTTCGAAGGCATAAGTCAATAACGCATCCCCAGCCAGAATTGCGTTGGCCTCCCCAAATACCTTATGATTTGATAATCTTCCCCTTCTATAGTCGTCATTATCCATAGCTGGTAAATCATCATGAATTAAAGAATATGTATGAATAAGCTCCAACGCAATCGCAACAGGTAGGATCGATTCCGGGTCTCCTCCCACGGCTTCAGCAGAAGCCAAGGCCAAAACTGGTCGAATACGTTTCCCTCCCCCAATTAGGGAATAATACATACTCTGATTTAAGATATTTTTGTCCCACGGCAATTGTACGAGGAACTGTTCAATCATAGTTAGATATCGTTGAAAGGTTACCTTGAACACGCTCTACGTTCATCCTTCCATTTCAAAACTTGCAGGTTTTATCTGCAACTGTCCATCCGGGCCAACAAGTAGTATTTCCATCTGTTTTTCCGCTTGATTCAGCACGCTAGAACAGTACTGAACAAGACCCACACCTTCCTTGAATAAAGTCAAGGCCTTTTCCAAGGGTAGATCTTTTTGCTCCAGTGTTTTCACTATATTTTCTAAATTTTGAAGACCTGTTTCCAGTGAAACTTTTTCTTCTTCCTGCTCGTCAAATGTAACTGGCGATTCTTCAAGCTCAGGAGGCTCAACAAAGAGGTCGTCGGTCCACTTTTCTTTGCTCATGGATTAATCTCCTTCTTTAACACTTGACAACGTAAAGTTCCTTCTCCTAAACGTATCTGAATCTGTTCCTGGAGCTCTACCTGGCTCGCGGAGCGCAGAAGGATTCCTTCTGCATCGTAAGTCAAAGAGTATCCCCGACCCAGAATAGCCAAAGGACTCAGTAAATCTAGTTTAGCAGTCAATAGATTCAGTATACCATTTTTATCCGCTAGAAATCTAGTCATGCTCTCTTGAAGGCGCATTTGCAGGGTATCTAACCGTTGACGATTCTGATCGATACGCCAGAAAGGATCTTTGAGTGGCCCCTTGTTGGCGATCCCTTCAAGGATCTTACGTTTCCGCTCGATCAGCATCGCCATCCCACCTTGCAGCAGAACACTCAGTTGGGCCACATGAAACTGTAAATCCTGTAAAATAGGTACGGCGAGTTCAGCTGCTGCCGAAGGGGTTGGCGCTCTCAAATCCGCTACATAATCCGAGATGGTCACATCTGTTTCATGCCCCACAGCTGATATGATCGGTATAACTGATGCTGCTATAGCACGAGCAACTACTTCAGTATTAAAGGCCCATAGCTCTTCTAAAGAACCCCCACCACGGCCAATGATTATTACATCTACCGTTCCATAGCGGTTAAGCCTAGAAATTGCCTGCGCCAATTCCCGTGGTGCGGCTTCCCCTTGGACGGCAGAGGGCGCTAAGATCCATGACATCCCTGGATTTCGACGACCCATAATATTAATAATATCCCGGATGGCAGCTCCCGTAGGGCTCGTCACAATTCCAATACGCCGGGGAAAACGTGGAATCTCTTTTTTAGCTAAGGGGTCAAATAACCCTTCCTCAGCCAGTTTCTTTTTAAGTTGCTCAAATGCCAAATAGAGCTGACCGAGTCCACTTGGCTCCATCTCTTCTGCGTAGAATTGAATAGTTCCTTCCCGCTCGTACATGCGGATATTTCCTCGAATCATGACCTTTAATCCGTCTGTCGGGACAAATCGCACACGTTCGGACCGGCTTTTAAACATAACCCCTTTTAGACTAGACAACTCGTCTTTCAGGGTAAAATACCAGTGTCCGGAAGCACGGTGGTTTTTAAAATTAGAAAGTTCACCACTAATCCAGCAGTTTTGTAAATCCACTCTATCCTGCAGGACTTGACCTATTTGGCTCACGAGCTCGGATACTGTCCATATTTTGGGCATATACTTCACCTCAATTTATCATAACCAAAAATGGTAGGGGCACGATGCATCGTGCCCCTACTTTGGATGATGGCCACAGAGGTAAGGAAATAATTCCTCACCTTATGTACGTTGTCCACACATCGTTATCTATATCCGCTGACAGCTTGAGGAGGTAAGGGCACGATGCCGTGCCCTTACGGATAGATAGGTACTGCATCGTGCCCCTACCTACATCCGGCTATGGACGATGGCCACAGTCTCCGCACAAAGGATAGCTGCTTTTTCAAATAGTCTAGTTCGTTCGACCTTTACCCGCTCTTGATAACCCTCATCTTTAATCTGAGGAAGGTTAATGTCTACACTAAGCATTGCTGATTTCAGCGCACTTTCCGCTAAATATGCCGCTACGCCAACATCACTAATCGCTCCTTTGTTGCCAATTGGAGCAAGTTCCTGTGCTAATTGTAAAATTTTAAAACAATTTTGGGAAATCCCAAGCGGGGTATCCGTAGCGGAGACTAAAACCTCTTGCAGCTTCTCAGTACGCAGGGTTTTTTCTTCTTCAGTGCTTTTAGGTAATTTTATTACGGCCATGAAATTCGAAAATTCGGCGATATCTTGGCTTAAGCCAGTTTTTAATAAGGTAAGTACCATTTCTGCCTGAGATAAAATCTCTTTCACTTGTGGTTCTACTTCTTTATACTTTTCCTTGCCAATGGTGAGATTAGCGACCATACAAGTCATTGACGCAGCCAGTGCTCCCACATAAGCGGAAACACTACCCCCACCCGGTGTTGGCGAGGAGCTAGCAGACACGGTCAGAAATTCTTCTGTCGTCCATTCCCAAACTTTACTTGTGTCCATTACAGTGTCCTCCCTTGCAGAACGATTCCTTTAAGAACATTACGCATAAGCAAGGCAGTAGTCAACGAACCGACTCCACCCGGTACCGGAGAAATCATCGAAGCCACTTCTTGGACGCCTTCAAAATCCACATCTCCGCAAATTCCCCCAGGAATTTCATTAATCCCCGCATCCACGACAATCGTACCCGGGCTAACCATATCTTTTTTGATCATCTTAGCGCGCCCTACGGCTGCAATTAAAATATCGGCCTGGCGAGTGAATGCTCCTAAATCCGGTGTTTTAGAGTGACAAATGGTCACAGTAGCATTGTACTTTAAGATCATAAAAACAAGAGGTTTGCCCACAGTTTCTCCTCTGCCCACTAAGACTACGTGTTTTCCAGCAATCTCAACACCAGAGCGCAAAAGTAATTCAATACAGCTTTCCGGGGTGGCCGGGAAAAGACCTTCTTCGCCGCTTAAAATATACCCACGATTAATGGGATGACCGCCATCTACATCCTTATCTGGACGCACTGCTGACGTAATTTTATTTTTTGAAATCCCCTTAGGAAGAGGAAGTTCAATCATAATACCATGAACTTCTTTATCCTTGTTTAAAAGGTCAATTTGCTTTAAAATATCTGCTTCTGGTGTATCTGCAGGCATCGTGAAAAGTTCAAAGGCCATGCCCATACCCTCACTGACTTTTTGCTTTGACCGTGCATAAACGACTGAAGCAGGGTCATCTCCGACTAAAATTACCGCGAGTTTAGGTTGTACCCCTTTTTCTTTCCACTGTGCAATTTCCTGACGAATTTCTTCCTTAAGAACTTTTGCTACCGCTTTACCATCCAATAACTGAGCCAATCGACACACTCCTTTCAAAAATACTAACTATGATCCAAACACAATTTGCTTACTTTGCTTTAAGATACTGATCGATACCACTAGCAGCCTTTTTACCAGCTCCCATCGCCAAAATAACGGTAGCAGCGCCGGTAACAATATCTCCACCCGCAAAAACACCCGGTTTAGAAGTCATCAGTGTTTCCTCGTCTGCAACAATGTTACCCCGTTTGTTCAAAACCAATCCCGGTGTGGACGTTGTGACCAAAGGATTCGGTCCTTGACCAATCGCCACGACCACCGTATCCATCGGAATCTCGAATTCTGATCCTTTAATCGCAATCGGAGAACGTCGTCCAGAAGCGTCCGGCTCTCCAAGTTCATAGCGCAAACAAGTTAAGCTTTTAACCCA
>PKWS01000283.1:2464-8331 GCA_003132105.1 Desulfosporosinus sp. | reverse complement strand
ATCCCCCTAATTCATATAATTTTGATCTTTTTACTGGGTATAAGGTTTAATTTAATACCCTCACCCAAGTAAAGGGGTTGGATGAGGATTTAGTCTTTGCCTTCATTCTAAAGCAACCTCGTACCTCAATTTCAGCCTTCTTGGAAAAGTGAAAGGTATCTTTCCCCTGTATCAGGCAATAAGACAACGATCGTTTTGCCTTTGTTCTCAGGTCTCTTGGCAACTTGTGCTGCAGCAAAAGTTGCTGCTCCCGATGAAATACCTACCAGCAAGCCTTCACTCATAGAAAGCGCTCTTGCTGTTGCAAAGGCGTCTTCGTTTTTCACCTTAACGATTTCATCAATAACAGCTGTGTTCAAAATATCCGGTATAAAGCCAGCACCTATTCCTTGAATTTTATGTGGCCCTGGCTTCCCTCCCGACAAAACTGGAGAATCGTAAGGCTCGACCGCTATGATCTTAACTTTAGGATTTTTTTGTTTTAAAACTTCTCCAACGCCTGTTATGGTTCCGCCCGTACCTACACCGCAGATAAAAATATCAACTTGTCCGTGGGTATCTCTCCAAATTTCTTGGGCAGTCGTCGTCCGATGAATCTCAGAATTGGAAGGATTTTTAAATTGCTGTGGAAGATATGAATTTGATGTTTGTTCTACCAATTCTTCAGCCTTCTTGATAGCACCCTTCATCCCCTCTGCTCCGGGAGTAAGGATAAGCTCAGCCCCAAGAGCCTTTAACAGATTTCTCCGTTCCATACTCATCGTGTCAGGCATAGTTAAAATTAATCTGTAGCCTTTAGCCGCAGCTACAAAGGCAAGTGCGATACCTGTATTACCGCTGGTCGGTTCGATAATTACGGTTCCCTTGGTAATAAGACCTTTTTCCTCGCCATCCTTGATCATGGCATAGCCAATTCTGTCTTTCACACTTCCTGCCGGATTAAAGTACTCCAACTTGGCAATCACTTTGGCATCCAAACTGTTGAGTGCATTGTAATTCGTTAATTCTAGCAACGGGGTATTCCCTATTAGATCTGTTAAGTTCTTTGCAATCTTTGTCATCTTTCTTCCTCCTAATATTTTATATTATAGTATTCCAGTAGGATTTATTGGTTATATAGACTATAATGTATAAAAGATATAAATGCAATACTTCTTTGAAATTTAATTCAATTCTACTGATTTAGTAGAAAATAATAACACCCCCCATGATCAACCTGCACGGCTTGTTGTATCGGCGGACATTTTAGCCTTGTTTTGTATCATCAATTCACTGATAGGATTTTGTATGGGTTCTTTCTCTGTCATCAATGATTCTACAGAGGAAGTCATTTGGTCATCAGTAGTTTTTTTTAAAAACATATTGTGAACTATTCATCAGTGGTGCCGCGCAGCGGCATGGGGTCTGATATATTATAAAATATCAGGAGCTTATACAATATAAACTCCTGATATCTGTCATGTTTATTTTTCTTGAAAAAGGTCATAGCTACAATTTCTTTGACCTAATTCTTAGAGCATTACTCAATACAGAAACAGAACTCAAAGCCATGTCTAACCCTGAAAATATAGGATTGAGCAATCCGAAAGCAGCTATTGGAATTCCGATAAGGTTGTATCCAGTACCCATTGCGATGCCAACATCTGCTTGGGCAAGTGCTGGTGCATCATTAATCCCATCACCCTATGAGATCGCCTTTTACCAATATCCAGAGCAAAGTCATTAAGTATGCTTGTAATGGGAAATATTAAACAAAATCTTTTTTTGCTTTTGTACCTGATGCAATAAGGAAATTACATTCCCATAGACAAGCATTCAGCCTCATAGCCGTCCAATCCCAATTCCTCTGCTACAGATTTTGCTGTTAGCTGATTAATCGCCGGTCAACATTATTACCTTTACGTTTCTAGTTCTTCATGAGAATCACATCCTCAGCATACAAGTCATCACAACATGATCACCCTCTACCAGGACTAGCTCCTGATCAATTAGGTTCTGCTCAAGATATCTTTGAGCGTCGGAAAAGATCTTTCGAGCATCAATTATGCTTTTGTAACTTCCTACAACGCCGTTTGATTTTTTTCCCTTCAAGATAAGCATAGATATTCGTCCTTTCGCAAGTACCTCTCGAATTACTTCTTTTGTTCAAAGGGATTTTTAGTTACATGTTGATCCTGGTAATTTTGTAGGTCATGCTGATGCCTTCCACAGCACCCTCCCATACCCCGCCGATGCATAAAGAACATCATCCCAAATATAAACAAATATCAACCATATTGGTTTAAGAACTGCCACATAAGAAGCACCCTCCTTCAATCTTTCATTTATAGTTTTCAAGTTTCATATCTAAATATTATCCTATCAATTGGATCATTTGATGAATAAGTTGTGAATATCTTATGAACGTCTTATGAACATTAGGAACCACAGAACATCGACCTTCCACAGGCTGTTTCGCTGCCCACGTGGGTACCTTGAAATTTGAAGGCACCGATCGAGGGATTGCAATAAGAGCGATACAAAAGGGAACTGAAAGTGCTAACTTCAGTCCCCTTTTGTATATTCTAAATTTACTCGTATGGCCATTTCTATTCATTTGCCCTCTAAATCCTGTTTCCGGCTTTGATATTCTACGGAATCTATCTCGCCTCGTGCGTAGCGTTCACGCAAGATGTCCATTCCACTATGCTTACCCATCGTTCCTGTATGAACTTGCGAGGTGTAGCGACGAACTACATAGAAACCCAGTAGGATAATCCCAATCAACAAGATGAGTGGAATGACAAAACCCATCACACCCATCATCCCATATCCACCGCTTCCATAGCCACCGTATCCGTAACCGTTTCCCCAACCACCCATCATATAATTTCCTCCTTCAAAAAACTATTTCTCCACAAACAAACTTTACATTGACCTCTGCCCTCAAGCTCTTTCCATGAGCTAAGCACTATGCTATCCCTTTTTAATGGATGTTGACTACTTTTGTCCCGACAGTTCATGTTTCCGTTCAAGGTATTCCTCTCTATTAATCTCACCGTGTGCATATCGATCATTTAATATATCCAGTGAAGTATGCTCCTGAGATTTATGATTCATACAGCACGACCCACCAGCATTGGATGAATTAAACATGTAGTAAGCAACAATGACTAATAGAATTAAACCAAACATCATTTGAGATCCCCCCTTTAGTTAGTTCTCTGAGAACCCATCATATTATTACCCTTGCTTGCGTTCGCGTTCATGAATTGGTTCATTTTATCAAGGTTATCTTGCCCAATTTGAGCCTTTACAGTCGGGTCTGAATTCATAAGTTTTTGCATCGTCTTAACATCCCCTGTTTGCATAGCCTTCTGCATCCCAGGCGAATTGCGGAGATTTTGCATGGCTGTCGAATTCATAATGGTTTGATGTTGCCCTGGAGAAAAGGTTTTCTGCATAAATCCCTGCATTTGACCAACCCATCCATTCCCTTGTTGCTGGTTCGTTCCAGCCAAGACTGGAAAAGCCATAAGCCCCACTGCTAATGTTGCGGTACCTACGATTGCCGTGACTTTTTTACTGAAATTTGTCATTAAAATTCCTCCCATATAAATTTTCATTTTTNNTCTTATGAAGAAGGGACCCTGACAATCAGGGCCCCAACAAGTTATAACGTTACCGAAAGGATTTAATAGCAGAAACTTACTTTTTGGCCTCTGCTGGAACAACAATGGGGGCGAGTACGCTATCTTTGAGCATCTCCACACATTGACCCATATAGACTCCGACTTTTTCGGAAGGGTCCATTGTCGGGATACCAAGTGCTCGGGCGACGAGTTCGGTTAAATCCATTTGCTGGACCTCCGTTCCCATGGCGTGACAGGTTGCGTTAAATTGTGATCCACACCCAGCACAGTTGGTCACGAGGTATTCTGAACCTGTTGCTACCGCTTCCTCAACACGTTTCATTCCGCTTTGGGCAACAGTAGGCAAGGAGTCAAACGCAGAAACGAGTCCACAACATAACCCTTCTTCTTTGATGTGTTCCATTTCTCGAAATTCGATGCCCGGAATAGCGCGAATAACACTTCGAGGTTCATCATAGTGCCCAAACCAACGCCCAATATGACAGGAATCATGGTAGGTAATCGTGTTGCTAAGAGGGTCCGTAAACTTCAGGCGGCCATCCGCGATAAGCTCGCTTAAAAAGACAGTGATATGCTTGAAGTGGATGTTGCATTCAAGTCCCATTTCCAACGCCATTTGCGGATAATTTTCATTGAAGGTCGCATAGCAGCCTGGGCAGGAAAAGATAATTGTCTCAATACCAGCTTCTTTAAACATTTCCAAATTCTCACGAACCAGGGTTTGGAACTCTTCCTTATAGCCTCCTAAGCTTAAATAAAGTCCACAGCAGCGTTCCCGCTCCCGGAAATGAACAAAAGGAATTCCTAGATGATCCAGAATGCGGGTCGCGTTTTGCGCCATATTGTCCATGATCGTGCCTGCCCAACAACCGGACCAATACGCGATCTTACCATGGGTTTCTGTTGGAACATCCAGCCACTTTAAGCGGTCTTCCGCAGGGACGCCCCAGAAGTTACCCGTATTAAGCACGTTGTCACGAATGATTCCAAGGCCTGTATTTTCTAGTTTGTTCTTGTTGAACTCGTAACGTAACGCCATCCAGTGGTGGGCATTATGCGCTCTAATTTGGCAAACTGAATCACATTTTTTACACGTCGTACACGGATAAAGTGCCTTTCCAACTGGCTGAGGATTAATCCTCTATTAATCCTCAGCTATTTCACATGTCTTTTCAAAAACATCAATTGATTTTCATTTCTACCAAACATGACTCTCGGCTTACATACAGGTCTTTGGTTTGGGGAGTCCTGCAATTTTGCAAGCACACTTTCCTGAACCCGACGGAAATAAAACGCAGATCTTGGCACGGTCAAAGCCAGTGACTTTAACCATTCTACGAACCATAGGGGCAACATCATACTCCTCATAATAGTCCCTAATGTAGTTAATCATCGTCCAATGCTCTTCGGTAAGTTCTTCTACAGCCTCATTAATAGCAAGTGCCTTGGCCACATCTTCATTCCATTTTGAATGATCCTCGAGAAAGCCATCTTCATCCAATTCCACAATTAAAGTACCTACCACAAGTTGAGCCATTATATTTCCTCCCTACATATTTTTTGCTCTCTGTGTTCAAATTCCTCGACGGAGTTCTCTAACATACATTTGCTTAGAAAAGTTGTTATTCTTTTTACTTATGAAAATAATAAATAGAGTGAATATTTAAAAATAACTATAATTTATTATACAATAATACCGTTAAGTAGGGCAAGGCAACAAAAAAAATATTTATGTTGTGGATTTCTCACAAAGAAAAGCTTGGTTAGCGCCAAGCCATCAGGTGCCGGCGGTCGCCTTGGTTGCACTATGCTTCCAGATAATTGTTAGTTTACTTTATGACTAGTACGAAAAAGAGGCCCTGATAATTAATAATCAGAGCCCCTTTTTCTAAAGTACAGTATGAATTAATAACTTTGATGCACCATTTTAAGCTGTTGCCGACGGGCCAAAATCGAAAGTGAATAATTCAACACGAAATACGTTGAAGCAATCATTCCAAAAATCGTAAAAACCTGACCCGTTGAACCATATTGCCCCAGAATAATCATGCCTTTACCCGTTAGATCTTCTACTCCCACAACCCAGACAAACGAGGTGTCCTTAATCACTGTAATAAACTGAGATACTAAGGGAGGGATCATTTTGTGCATGGCCTGGGGCAAAATAATATGCAACAAGATTTGGCGATACGAAAATCCCTGCGACCTAGCGGCTTCCCATTGCCCTTTATCGAT
>PKWS01000283.1:0-2406 GCA_003132105.1 Desulfosporosinus sp. | reverse complement strand
TGTTTGGAGTACCGAGCAATTCCCAGGAGGGTCCCGAAGATAAAACTAAGCACAATGGCCATGATCGCAATGTAAAGCGTTGTTAAGAGCCCTTGCCCAAGGAAACGAAATATTTCAGGCTTTAGAACGTCCCGAATCATGCAGACACCCCCGCTTTATTTTCTAAGCGCCGTGTCAGAGTCGCTAAGGGTAAACTGAGAATGAGATAGAGAAGACCAACGACAACGTAAGCAGGACCGTAATAGAGATTGTCGCTAGACCAAGAGTCCGCATGATACATCAGGTCACCGCCAGCAACCATGGCGAGCACAGATGTGTTTTTGATTAAGTTAACCGCTTGATTAGTGAGCGGCGGCAAAACCACACGCGCAGCTTGCGGCAAGATGATATGCCGCATGGCCCCCCAAAAACTAAATCCCTGAGATAAGGCTGCTTCCATTTGCCCTCTGTGAATCGAGTTAATTCCTGCCCTGACCACTTCCGCAATATAAGCACCATGATATACACCTACACCCAATACACCCACCACAAAAACAGGCAGCATAACGCCCATGTGAGGAAGCCCATGATACAGGAAGAAAACCTGGATAACGAGTGGCGTGTTTTGAATAAATTCGACATATACGCGAGCCACTACCTTAGCTATTGTCCAATGAGAGGTTCCCAAGACCCCAAATACAATCCCAAGTATGAGAGCTAATGCAAGGGCAAGGACGCTTACTAAAATGGTAATTGTAAACCCCTCAGCAAATATCTTCCAGTCACTGAAAAGCGCTACCCATTTAAACCAGGCGAAAGGTCCCACCACTATTTAATACCCCATTTTTGGATCATTTTATCGAGTTCCCCAGATTTTTTCAGCTCAGCAATCGTCTCATTAACCACTTTGGTTAACCCATCACTCCCCTTTTTAGAGGCAACTCCATATTCCTGAGGACTAAAGCTATCTGCCAAGATCGTCGTTGAATCATCCAAATATCCAAGAAGAATGGCGCCATCTACGGAGAAGCAATCCACCCGGCCAGATTCCAGTGCCGTCTTAATTTCTGGATAGGTTGCAAACTCCAAGAAGGTGACTTTTGCTCCAACCTTATCCGCTTGTTCCTGAATGGCCTTTTTGCTGGTCGCAGCTTGCGCTACACCAATCTTTTTCCCGTTCAAATCTTTTAAACTTTTAATACCAGAACTCTTTTTAACCAATAATCTCACTCCATCCGTAAAATACGAATCAGAGAAGTTATAACTCTTTTTACGGTCTTCTGTTATAGTAAATGTCGATATATCCATATCGACGTCCCCACTATCCAGCAAGGGCCCCCGAGTTTTTGCCGTAACCGCAGTGGTTTCGATTTTTTCAGTCCCTATAATCTTCTTGGCTATGACATTCGCTAAATCAATTTCAAACCCCTCAACTTTTCCCGTTTTGGGATCTTTATATCCGAACTTAGGAACATCTACTTTAACGCCTACTTTGAGAACACCCCGGTCTTTGATGACCTTGACATCATTAGGCGCAGTCGACCCGCATCCACTTACCAAACCTACAACTAATAATAAACTTGTTAAAACTATTCCAGCTTTCTTCAATTCAAAATCCTCCTCATCTCATTCTCTTAGTGGCAGGGATACTAACGCAAAATACGGCTTAAAAATGATTTTGTACGCTCATTAGTTGGATTTTTAAAAAACTGATCAGGAGTATTGGATTCTACAATAGATCCATCATCCATAAAGATGACGCGATCTGCAACTGTTTTGGCAAAACCCATTTCATGCGTGACAACAACCATTGTGATACCCCCATGGGCCAAATCAATCATTACATCTAAAACTTCCTGGATCATTTCCGGATCTAAAGCCGATGTGGGTTCATCAAAGAGCATAATCTTAGGTCGCATAGCCAAAGCCCGAGCAATGGCCACACGTTGTTGCTGGCCCCCGGAAAGTTGTGATGGATACACATTAAATTTATCACTTAGCCCAACACGCTTAAGATAAGCCATACCGTCCTTTGTAGCTTCCTCCTTAGTGACTCCCTTAATCAGCATAGGAGCAAGAGTTAAATTCTCTAGGACCGTTTTATGGGGATAGAGATTAAATTGTTGAAAGACCATAGCCACTGACTGACGGACCTTGGCAACCTGTGCCTTATGAGCTGTAATTTCCACCCCATCAACCGTGACTTTACCAGAACTCGGCTTTTCTAGAAGGTTCATGCACCGTATCAACGTGCTCTTGCCTGATCCACTAGGGCCAATGACGACCAGTTTTTCCCCCGTTTTTACATTTAGATTAATATCTTTGAGAACGTGCAAATGACCAAAATGTTTATTGACGCCTTCTAATTGAATCAAGCGGGTGCTCCTTCCATTATTGTTTTTTAATTCTCGAAATTAAGCATTTATT
>PKWS01000158.1:350-4903 GCA_003132105.1 Desulfosporosinus sp. | reverse complement strand
CCGATATTGAGAGATTTTCAATATCCTAGCACCGAATTTATTATCGGCAAACTTTCCTTATCCTCTAAGGGTGATTATCTTTCGTGGCCTGAAATCAGCGAACTGGCTAAAGACCCGCTCGTCACTTTTCATTCCCATACGTTTGATGCACATTCGGCGATACAGGCAGAAGGTAAACTCTACTTTGCGACGGATCCTGTGTATTTGCCCAAAGAACATCATGTGGAATCGGAATCGGACTACAGTCGCCGAATTCTTGATGACTTCAAACATGAGCAAGCTCTTTTCGAAAAGCATCTCGGACGAAGCGACAACACTATCGCTCTTCCTTATGGTCATGCTGCGCAATCATTTATTTCACTTGGCAAAACGTCCGGTTATTCTTACGTTCTAACGCAAGATCGAACCCAAGCTAATCCTTACAATGTCGATCCCACACACATTTACCGCCTCGATGTAGGAAACATTAATACGAATACCAACCGGCTCTCTTTCCTCCTTAAAGGACTGACTTCTTCAGGTCCGCTGCACGATATCTTTTGGCTGAGGGTCAAATTCAGCCAAATCCTCTTTAACCTCTCACCCAAATTCTAAAGACGAGTACACCATGGTACTCGTCTTTTATTGAGGACGTATAAGCGAGAGGAAATAAACAAAAGCATCGGAAATTAATTCCCGATGCTACCTTTGCGTTATGGGGTGGATGATGGGTCTCGAACCCACGAATGCCGGTACCACAAACCGGTGCGTTAACCACTTCGCCACACCCACCATAGGCATTGAATTAATTGGTGCGCCTGGAGAGATTCGAACCCCCGACAACCTGCTTAGAAGGCAGATGCTCTATCCAACTGAGCTACAGGCGCAGTTNNTGGTCGGGGCAGAGGGATTTGAACCCCCGGCCTCCTGCTCCCAAGGCAGGCGCGCTAGCCAAGCTGCGCTATGCCCCGATTGGTGACTTGATCAGTATAGCTCATCGCTGTCTATTCGTCAAGAATATACAATGAAAAGTTATTGGATAAGTTCAACTAAACTTCAGGGGAGTTAAAACTCCCCCTGAAGTAAGTTTCCTTTATCTTTTAGGTCTCTTAGGATCGGAATCACTTTACGAAATGCCTGAGCTCTATGGCTTACCGTATTTTTCTCAGTCAAGGTCAATTCGGCCATCGTCCGAGCAAACTCCGGAATGAAAAAGACCGGGTCATAGCCAAATCCATCCGATCCGCGACGTAGGGTCAAAATCCGTCCTTCGACAGCGCCCTCTGTCAGATATTCTTCCCCAAAAGGTGTTGCAATAACCAACGCACAACGAAAACGCGCAGTCCTTTTGTCTTCTGGGATTGTTTCTAAGAGATGAAGTAGTTTGTCATTGTTGCGTTCATCATCTTTAGGCTCTCCAGCATAACGTGCAGAATATACTCCAGGCGCACCATCTAAGGCATCGACTTCCAAACCCGAATCATCAGCAAGGGCAATCAGCCCTGTTCTCCGGACTGCTACTCTTGCTTTAAGTGCGGCATTGTCTGGGAAGGTTACCCCATTTTCCACCACGTCTTCCCAGTCCGGGATATCCAGTAAAGAAAGCACTTCAATCTCCTCATCCACGAGCAGTTCTCGAAGTTCTCGGACCTTTCCTTGGTTTTGAGTCGCAAGTATTATCTTCACGCCGTTGTTTCCACTGCCGACTTCTGCACTTCCATCAGAGTACGGATGCCCTTTTCAGCTAGTAGCAAAAACGCATCCAAATCAACACGGTCAAAGGGAGTTTCTTCAGCGGTACCTTGGATTTCCACAAACTTTCCGGCGCCAGTCATGACGACATTCATGTCTACGTCCGCTTGTGAATCTTCTTCATACGCTAAATCCAGAATCGCGTGTCCCTTGACCTTCCCCACGGAGATGGCTGCAAGTGTATCTTGTATTGGGTTTGTTCGAATAAGTTTCTTTTCCAATAAGTACTGAACCGCGTCAACCAGGGCAACGTAGGCTCCTGTGATGGCAGCAGTACGGGTTCCGCCATCTGCCTGCAGAACATCGCAATCCAACCAGATTGTACGTTCGCCGAGCTTTTTTAAATCAACCACGGATCGAAGTGCCCGTCCGATTAAGCGTTGAATTTCCATCGTTCGGCCAGTAAGCTTTCCTTTCGTCGCCTCACGTTGAGTCCGGGCCTGTGTCGCCCGCGGAATCATCGCATACTCCGCAGTAACCCACCCCTTGCCTGAGCCTTTCTGAAAGTGAGGTACTTTTTCCTCTACGCTGGCGGTACATAAGACCCGAGTTTCGCCGATTTCGATGAGAACCGAACCCTCCGGTATATTTGTAAACTGCCGTGAAATTTTAACAGTCCGTAATTCATCATAAGCCCGACCGTGAGCACGCTGCATATTTAACCTAACCTTTCTTTCACCTAAGTTCTTTTTACATATTTTAGTTTACATTTAGTTTACCAGAATAGAACGAGAAACGCCAATCGCCCGGCTCGTAAGGTAGCTAAATATGTGGGTTGCGCCCTGCGAACAAATCGATGGAACGATTAGGCATCGTTTCTTCTCCCACAATACCCGCTATAGTATAGAGCTTGGCTATAGAATCAAACCGGAATTCCTTTAGTAAGTGGAAACCTCTAATTTCGCTAGTTCGCCGAATATGAATACGNNATCAATATCCGGTTTTTCCGGCAGTTCCAAGACAAAACCGTGTTTAATGTCACTGTGCACCTCGGGCTTTGGCAAACCCATTTCCTCAAGGATCATCGACGTAATATCCTCGGCAGTATGAGCCATTCGACGATACTTAATCGACTCAAAAACAATATCTGCAATGCTGCGTGGTTCCGGACCGAACACCGTTGGACGAGTTACAATCACTTCTTCCCCTACGCCAATCAATACTTCAGCATTAACCCCGAGTTGAGCATAGACAAGGTCAAAATGCTCGACAACCACCCGATGTCCAGTNNAAACGGGCATCTAAATGGTAGGTATGATAGCGGAAATGTCCACGATCTGCATCCTCCATCAAAGGCAACGGCCGAATATTAATTCCATCGTCATCATTAGTCAGTTCTAGTCCCGGAAACATTCCTCGAATGAGCAACGACTTCCCGGCCCCGGCATCTCCCACAAACCCAATCAGCTTGTCCTCAGGGCTTAAATAACGTTGTTGAATATTCGTTCCTAAAAAAAGAAGACGTCTCTTCCCACGTGGAGCAAAGTAGACCGACTGCATCAAATGGTCATGAACAAACATGCTCAAACCCGTACCCTCCCCTAGCTCTTTCTATATTAATGTTGCCTATTATGTAATTTACTTATCCCTCACTTAAGAGGTTAGTCTTAGTGGCGGTTAGCCATCGAATTAATGATGAAAATCATGAGCAGTAGTAGAGGTTGATGAACTAAATAGATCCCCAATGAATTACGGCTCAACCACTTAGTCAGTTCGGAATTGTGTCCAAACGGAAATAGTGGCTCTGTCCGCAGAGCGTAGAAATGCCGATAAGCCAGGATTCCTAAGAGGGTCACTGCTAGATACGGAAAAAGGGGATAATAATCTATGGAACCAAACCCATCATACATAAGGCCAAAGGGAAGCAAAAGACTCGTTTTTAGCACTTGCTCTTTGAACCAAAATCCAAGCACGGCGGAAGAACCAGCGAAGCCCCAAAGTGTCCATGAGGGCAATCTGACTAGAAGTGGAGACAAGATCATTGTCACTCCTAAAAAGTGCAGGATCCCAAAGCGAACATACTCGTCTTTCATGACTAGATAGGTCACCACCGTGATGCACATTCCATAGAACAGCACTTTTAGACCTCTCCTAACCGGGGATCTGCTAAATCCATTTGAAAGACCAGAGATAAAGATAAAAAGCAGGGCGGAGACTTTTCCGATAAAAAACCAAAGCGGAGACCGATAGTCAATACTGGCCCCGGCAAACTCCTTCAGGTCATAAACAAGATGAAAGAGGACCATCAGCACAATAGCAACCGCCCTTAGAACATCGATCTCCCCATGACGAATTTTCATTTTCCTCTTTCACCTCCCACCCCAACTCCCAACTGTGTCACTTACTCATTATTCTAGCGAACTCGCTTCTCTCGATGATTCAGTGGGGCTTGACCGCCGGCTAACTGATACACCATCTCCAAACGGTAAAACAGTGGTGGAAAAGTCCGGATTCTGGCAAAGGTCCTGTAAAAATTGGCGCAACCCATTCACCATTCGGTCATATTTAGATGCAAAAGCACTTCCCGGAACTACCCATCCACGAAAAAGTACATTGTCCACCACCAGTACCCCTCCTGGTGAAATTAAGGGGTAAATAAGATTTAAGTATTCCAAATATTCGCCTTTAGCGGCATCAATGAAAACAAAATCGAACGTTGAATCTAACGTCGGTAGAATCCTACGGGCATCCCCCTCTAAAGCCGTGATACAGTTCTGAAGTCCTGCACGTTCAAAGTATCTAAGGGCCCGAGCACGCCGATCTTTATTCATATCAATCGTCGTGACATGCCCTCCGGTCTTTTCTGCTGCACGCCCCAACCA
>PKWS01000158.1:0-316 GCA_003132105.1 Desulfosporosinus sp. | reverse complement strand
ACCGGAATCGTTTCCTTTAGGGCCTGCTCTTCCATTTCTCGAAGCAGTGGGTCCCGTTCACCCAGCAATGTTTCAAGATATTGTTCCATTTCAAAAGGGTAAAACAAAGCCATCTTCCCTTCTTGTTCGCTCGAATTAGAATCAACAGTTTTTTCCACTACCACTTTACCACAAATATTTATGAAACGATAACCCATCTAAAAAAAATACCGTAAAAAAGACAAGGGCACGGTTGCCCTTGTCTTTACTCGTTTGAGAGAGTCGCGAGACACGTCCTCAGCCATGCGATCATCGTACCAAACTAGGGCTTTAATCC
>PKWS01000115.1 GCA_003132105.1 Desulfosporosinus sp. | reverse complement strand
GACTTGGCGATGCTGCCGATCACTACTTGCAGCAACTCCTCAAATAATGCCCAGAGTCGCTCCGCTACATTCTTCTCAATTAGGTCGTCTTTGATCTCAGCAAACAAGCCATCCAAGGAATCATAGGCGTTCACTCGACGAAAATAGGCAAGAAGGGTGTAGAGAACATAACAGGTTGTTATATGAGCGATTTGAGCATCAAAATCCCTCGACTGACAGGTCCCCAATTTCAGGTGCTGCTTTGTTTCCTTAAAAAAGACTTCAATGCTCCAGCGGACGCTGTAAATCTCCAACATCTTCAATAAACTGAGTGATGTGTCGGTCGAGAGAAACAACCTCCATTTTTTCTGATAAGGAAAACGACAAAAATACAGTTTTACTTGTCCGATTCCTTCATAGTCAACAACGACTTCGAAGTAACGGGTATTTCTCTTCCGACAGCGTTTTTCTTGACCCTCACTTTTTAAAACCCTTTGCAATAGATCAGCATTGAGGGAATTCCCTTTATAGAGATACTTACGACCATCTTTACGTACCCCACAGATCAAATGCATCGACTTTTTGCTCAGTTCCCGAACAGTTTGAATAAACTCGTGGCTGCTGAACCAGCTGTCAACAAGCACATATTTGGCCTTAAATCCCTGTTTTAGAGCCCTTTTGAGCATATTAAGACCGTTTGTAATCTTACTGACATGGCATTCTCTGATACGTTTCGCCCCAGCAGATTTTGGATCTCTTTGTTTTTTGTATTGCTCTTTGCGGTGTCTGGCCTTCTTTAGCGCCTTTTCCGCTTGAATGGTGAAGTCCAAAGGTTTGAATATTTTACCGTCAAATATACCAAGGGAATGTTAAAGGGTGGAAATGATTATGGAGTTTGTAGAGCCGATTCAGGACAAAAACAAATAGCTAATAGAATTTACAACTGGATGCTCTTGGTATTAGGTAATATTGTGGATTGGGTGGAGCTGTGAACCGCTGATTTACATTTCGCGGTTTTAGTCAAACTTACCCAAGATCAGAATGTAACCGGTTGTGAAAAGAAAACCAATGATCACCATGGACTTTTCCAAACCGACGGATTCCCCTAAGTGAGCTAGGGCCTCCTGGAATGGGACATCTAGTGCTAACATGTCCATTAAGATGGAAATAGCAAAGGTTGTTACACACAGCAATAAGAAGACCCCAAAAAGCTTCACCTTCTCCCCCACCTCGTCCTTTAAGTATTGTTGTTTTTTGACTTGTACCATTTACGAACGGAAGCAGTTAAAAGCATTACAAAAGGTAATATCAGCTCTAATGGAATAAGCAGCAAAGGGGGAGCAACTTTCAGTCCCTCTTCCAAGTGTTCCGGAAATGATCTTGCAATATAGATTGAAGAGGTAAAGATTATAAAACCCACAGGAACCACCAGCGTGCGGTGAGTCGGAAGACGAAACATAGAAGAAGCCCCAATAACAGCTCCTAAGAAAAAGAGGGTTATTTTCACAAAACCACCGATGAACATTAGGATCATGGCTATTATTTCCAATCGTTGGATAAATTGACCTACATTAATTAACCGAATGGTTGTCAACATCGGAAAGGTGGACATGGAGGCTATATCCGCGGTGAGAACGGCAATATTAACCGCAGTAGTATAGCTGATTATAAAGCCGCTTACTAAAAGAGCCGCTAAACCAGTGGCCCTAGCTTTAGAAGGTTGGTTTAAATAGGGAAAAAACATTCCAAACACTACTGCTTCACCGAATGGAAAAGCGACCACCAAAGGGAAAGTAGCCTTAATAATCGGTTTGATCCCTTCACCAAGTACCGGCTGTAGGTTATCAATGTGAATTAGGTTGGAAGCTAGGAGGAGGATTGTCTCTAATACTAACATAATAAGAACAATGGGTAAGAGCACCTCATTCGCCCGAGAAATTACTTCAATACCATGAAAGACAGCGTAGCAGACTACAAGAATAATAAAAAAACTAATCACCGCCAGAGGTGTTTCGTGGAGGAATGACCCAATTATCAGCTCTGCAAAGTCCCGTAAGTCTCGGGCTGCAATGTAAATAAAAAACGTAATGTATAGTAAACTGAGGGGAAGTCCGAGTACTTTGCCAAAAATCTGCGGAATGTATTGGATTAAGGTCTGCCCCGGGAACAAGCGAAACAATTCCGTGTACATAACGTACATAAGCAGCCCCGCCACAGTGGCAAGTAGTATTACGATCCACGCATCTTGTTTAGCTTCCATCCCCAAACCAAAGACGATGGTAGTCCCCAGTTCAAAAGAAATAATCAGCATAAACAATTGACGGGAACAGATTTGTTCCTTTACCACATTTTTACCTCCTCCCCCCTTATATACTGTGTAATTTTTTCATTTTTATTACATATTTCAACTATTTCTACTGATACTAAATAATAGTACGCTGAAGCAGAACGAGGAGAAATGTAATGTTACGTTCTATATTGAAAAAAATCCATTATGTGCAAGCGCTTAACCAAACTATTAAAAAACAAGGAGATAACTCCCCAGACTTATCTCCATCTAACCTTTCGGATAACCTTCAACAAAACCTAAAACTCCTGCAAACTATTTTAGGCACAAGTAGTGATATTGTTGTACGTGAATTCAACTTTGGCTATGAAGGGAAAATTGAGGCAGCCCTTATCTACTTAGTTGGTATGACAAGTTCCGCTATAGTTAATGACAGTATAATTAAGCCGTTGATGTACGATACCCGCTTATTCAGTTCAAAAGAATCACTGGTTACTAATAACATTGAACTTATCCAGAAAACCATGCTTTCGGTAGGAGGGGTTAAAAGGGTTAGTTCCATAGAGCCGCTAATCGATGGCTGTTTATATGGAGATACTGTTTTAATAGTAAATGGTTCCCAAGAAGCTCTGGTTATTAGTACCATAGGTTGGGAATCCCGGACTGTAGAAGAGTCGAAAACCGAAGTTGTTGTGAGGGGCCCGCGTGAAGGGTTTACCGAAGTTCTGGGTACCAATACAGCCTTATTACGACGTAAAATTCGAAACCCTAATTTTACCTTTGAAACGATGCAAATAGGTCAAAAAACCAAAACTGGTGTTCGTATTGCCTATTTAAAGGAATTGGTCAATCCCCATCTTGTAGAAGAAGTCAGGCGCCGTTTAAAAAGAATTAATACGGATTCCATCCTGGAGTCTGGTTACATTGAACAGTTTATTGAAGATGCCCCTTTTTCTCCCTTTTCGACAGTTGGTAACAGTGAGAAACCTGATGTTGTTGCGGCAAAATTACTGGAAGGGCGAGTAGCCATTCTGGTTGATGGCACTCCTATGGTACTTACTATCCCTTTGTTTTTTATTGAAAATTTTCAATCCGCTGAAGATTACTATTCTCGCCCTTATTATGCGAGCATGGTTAGAAGCCTACGATATATAGCTTTTCTTATATCGATCCTAGCTCCGGCAGTCTATGTGGCATTAACAAGCTTTCATCAGGAAATGATTCCCACTCCCTTACTGTTCACCATGGCGGCGGCTAAAGAAGGTACTCCTTTTCCTGCAGTAGCAGAAGCCATTGGTATGGGAATGGTATTTGAAATTCTCCGGGAAGCGGGAGTGCGTTTGGCCCGTCCCGTTGGTTCGGCCATAACTATTGTAGGAGCTCTGGTAATCGGGGAGTCAGCGGTATCAGCTGGCCTTATCGGTGCCCCTATGGTTGTTGTGGTAGCTTTAACCGCTATTTCTTCATTTGTAGTACCGGGCCAGACTGATGCAGGGGCTATCTTACGCTTGCTACTCACTATTTTCGCCGGATTCCTGGGTGCCTTCGGAATGATGATTGTATTAATTGTGGTTTTGATCCACCTCTCTTCTTTAAGGTCTTTTGGAACTCCTTATCTTTCTCCTCTGGCCCCCCTCAGCTTTGGGGGCTTAAAAGATACCTTTATTAGGGTACCTTTGTGGGCCATGTTCACTCGTCCTAGGATGTTGGGTGGGTATGACCCACAGCGACAGGAATTCAGGTTAATGCCTGAACCGCCCTCGAAGGACTCGGAAAACAGATAGTGGGGAGATGTATTCATGCAGAAATACAGTAAGCTACTGTTAATGATTTTAATACCTCTCCTCATCGTTCTGAATGGTTGTTGGGATCGCAGGGAGTTAGATACTTTAGCCATTGTTTCAGGTTTAGCTATTGATAAAGCAGACGAACCCGGTAAAATTCAAATAACAGCCCAAATCATTAAACCAGGAGAGATGAAGGTTCCTCAAGCAGGCGGAGGTGGTGGCGGGGAAAAACCTTACTGGAACATAACCGCCACGGGAGAAACCGTATCCGAAACGATGAGGGAATTTACCCACGAGTCCAATCGGAAGTTATATCTGCCCCATAATGAAACTCTAATATTTAGTCAGGATATCGCAAAAGAAGGGATAAAAAAATATGTGGATTTCTTTGTCCGCGAACCTGAATCAACACGTGGCCTGACTAAGGTTTTAGTGAGTAAAGGTAAAGCAAATGATATTTTAGATTCACAAACAGAATTAGAAAAAATACCGGGTGAGAATATTGCCCAATTAGTGGATGAAAGTGTCGCTACATCTGAAGAAAGTGCAGTTAACCTTCAAGAATTCTTTACTCGTTTAATGAGTAAAACTACTGCACCGGTAGCCTCTGTGATTGAAGTCATGGACCAAGGAAAAGAAAAAATAGCTCGTCTTTCGGGAACAGCAATTTTTAAAACAGACAAATTGGTAGGCTATTTGAACAAAGCGGAAACCCGTGGCCTTCTATGGGTTATCGATAAAGTAAAAAGTGGTATCATTGTTGTGAAAAGTCCCAGTGGTGAAGGCAAAGTCAGCCTGGAAATTATTCGAGCCAGTAGTGAAATTACCACGGAAATAAAGGATAATAAACCATATATTACGATAAATATCGATGAAGAAGGAAACTTGAGCGATCAAATGTCTCCTGATTATGATCTAACAAAATTGCCAGTATGGAGTTCTCTGGAAAAATCCCAAGCTGACGCGATTCAACAAGAAGTAATGGCCGCTTTAAAAAAAGCTCAGGACCTTAATACCGATATCTTTGGGTTTGGTGATGCTGTGCATAGAAAATACCCCGAGCTGTGGAGAGACATGGAAAAACAATGGGACCATTATTTCCCAGACCTTGAAGTTGAGGTCATTATAAATGCCAAATTAAGCAGGCCGGGCATGATAACAAAGCCACCTGTACAGAAGTAGATAAAATTAAGACGAGGGAACTTAACGTAATTTTTAGAGATTTATGGGGTGAGTAGATACAGAAAAAGCCATTGATTATAATCAATAGCTAGAGGAACGTAATAATTCGGTGCAGAATACTGAACCTCATGAATCTCCGGTTGTACTGAACCGTCTGCCGAGCGACACTTGGTGCCTATGGGGATTCAATCTTTTCTAGTTGGATTATAAATTTTCTGGGTAACAATGTAATCATATCATAAATTATGAATCGTTGCTGATTCGTGCTTAAGATCCACCGCGCAGCGGTTTAGTACAACCATAGCTTATCGGACGCAGAAGGGAAATAATACCACTTATCGAAGATATATAAAAGACGTTATCCGAAACCGTTAAGCCATATTTATTACGGCACACATTCTACAGGAAGTTAGCACTATGGAAACAAACGTAAAGTTTCAGAGTGTTTGCTAAACTGGTCCAATTGGTTCAATAAATCCTCCGGTGAAAATTGCTGTGATTGTAATTCACTATTTGAAGCTGGCTCAGTCAAAGGTTTGACACCAGTCGTTTCCGGAGGCACGACCGCCCTGACAAAAATAGTTGTTAAAAGTTCTAATATCAGTAAAGGCAAAGCTCCTCGCACGCCAGGAAACGCAAACAAAGGAAAAGTAATAAAGACAGACGGACCAAAAGGTTTATCTGGCTATTAATGCCCATCCCGCCAAAAAGGTAAAATTGGCTTTTTACGTATTCTGTAGTGCTAAATATGTACTTTAAGGGTTACTGCAACGATTCGTATTTTGTGGCTATTATGACGTAAAATAAGAATACTATGCAAAAGTATTTTCTTTAACATTAGGAAGAACATCATAAATTGAACACTTCATTTTCTTTTCGAAATAATCTTTTATTTCTATTGTCTTTTTCCACCTCGCAACAATATGTCCATTTACACCATACCTGCAAGCAACATCAACAAATCTTTTTTCAAGTAAACAAAATCCTGTCGGTAAAGCTAAAGCATCACTTAATTGTACTAGTAAGTCATAATCATCATAGACAGCAGAATTAATAATGCTTTCAGCCAGTTCGTATTCTTCTTTCGTAACGTCCCACTTTCCTATTGCTGAATGAATATCTTGTATCATAAATGAATGTGTAACACAAATTCTAGCAACTTGGGGTTCTATTCACATATCGTCCAAGAGTCCGGTAGCAGAGTCAGTCTACTGATTAAGCCAGGAATTCTCCGAGAGTTTGTATCGGCCCGACCCTCGTTTCATCTCACTGCCTCCCGTTATGTATCTTTAGTTATGATTTTATACTAAATAAGTACATTACAAGCGATGGTTAAAATTAATATATGTTGTAGAATGCCCACCACACCAGTCGTACCAATGCTTTAGAGGCTTTTTGCGAATGTATCAAAAATACATAATGTTACATTCAACATTATGTATTTTTCGCTCTGATTCCTCTATTGAACTTTTGGACGATATGTGTACAGAACCCCAGGTTACACCGTCAATCATGATGACGTAAAACGCCTTTCTCCTCTTGGTTATGATCATATAAATATTGTATAGGGCATTATTCATTTGATTTACCCGAAGAAATATTGGACGGTAAGTTGAGGCCGTTACAGCCAATGGATAGAAAACTATTTAGTAAATAAAGAATTGCTTGTTCCGGTTTTCTGTTCCGTTACTACACAACCCCCAAACTCACCTGGGTAAATGTTAAGAGCCCCCCCTAGCCTTTTTGGTAGAAGGAGGGCTCTTGATTGTGTCTAGTA
>PKWS01000086.1 GCA_003132105.1 Desulfosporosinus sp. | reverse complement strand
ACCTTGCGTGAAGGTGGCTCAACCTCAGCGTATTGATGGCTCTCGCAGAGCGTATTATTCAAAGTAGAATTTCCTGCATTAATTGAAGCGGTTGAGATCGTTGATCCGAGGCGAAAGCGCATTCGACTAACTTTATTTAATGGGAGCTTTATTGATATTCACCAGAATTCTAATGGACGTTATTCGTATCATTGGGAATGTAATGGAGAATTTTACAGATTTAATAACGCACCTCATTTTGATGAGATTGGGACAGCTCCCCATCATTTACATATTAATAAACAAGAGGTTTTACCAAGCGCTGTTAGGGGAGTCACAGTGGAAGATGTAAGAACGGTCCTTAAATTTGTGCATTCAAGGGTATCTCATTAGTGTCGACTATTCGGCGGAACATGCTTGAAACAGGGCGAACCCACCGCCATTTAGTGATTACACTTTTCAAGGAAATAGCGTTATAATGTTTAGATAACAGCAGGGCTGGAAAATTGGATGCCCTTAGATAAGGAGGGGAGCCAAGGCTCAACCGTGAGCTTTGGAACGAAATGAACAGGTCACATTTGCTTATATCTTAACCAGAGTAAAACGCTTATTACTGTAGATGCTCTTAACGCGAAATGGAGGTTATTATGAAAAAACTATATTTTATGCTCATTACCCTACTAATGGTGTCACTTCCAGGTTGTGCAGCCAAGGCACCTGTAGCGTCCACTCCAGCACCTGCCCCAATCCAAGGCCAGCAGCAGGCGGCAACTGATCCAAATCAAGCAGCACAACCGGCAGGTCAGGCGAAGACTTGGAGTTCGGCGCCAGCTATGCAAATTGACCCGAAGAAGCCTTATCACGCAGTGATCCACACCAACCTTGGCGATATCAGTATTAAGTTATTTCCAGCGGATGCACCGAAAACGGTTAATAACTTTGTTTTCTTGGCACGTAACCACTTTTACGACGGACTCAAGTTTCATCGTGTGATGCAAAGCTTTATGATTCAAACCGGTGATCCCAAAGGGAACGGCACGGGTGGCCCTGGTTATCAATTTGCGGATGAGTTNNCTAAACATACTTATGCGCCTGGTGTTGTAGCAATGGCTAATGCCGGGCCAAATACGAACGGAAGTCAATTCTTTATCGGTTCAGGACCAGACGTTGCAAATTTAAACCAAAACCCTAACTATACGATCTTTGGTCAGGTAGACGGGGGAATGGATGTTGTAGAGAAGAAGATTGCTAGCGTCAAGGTGGGCCCTGGCTCATCAGGCGAACAGAGTACACCCCTCGAGTCAGTTATTATGAAGTCGGTGGAAATACTAGAAAAGTAGTCTATGTCGTTGATTACAAAAACAGTAACACTTAAATGTAAAACATAAGGTAAATAGCCTTTGTTTCTTTGATTCTTTGAGTTATATATCAAAGAATCAAAGAGGAATCAAGGATGTCCCCAAAGCCATTTGTGTTTTCGAGCCACTTTGGCTAACATCTTAAAACTCCTAGAGTGATACTCTGGGAGTTTTAATTATTGTAGTTTAAAGGCTTGAGAATTACACTACTGCATGCTATGCTGAGAATACCAATAATTGGGGATAGGTTGGTACTTTAGCTACTCATTAAAATGAATGAGAAGGTGTTGATCATAATGCTTGGTCAAAATAATCAGATATCTGAGCTGGAAGACATTATAGTTCGAAAAAATCTGTTTAAGAAATTCAGTTTGAGTAGATTAGGAGTCTTTGGATCTACAGCAAGGGGAGAAGCTTCTAATGATATTGATATCCTCATTGAAGACAATGTGGATTACCGATCGCTGTCAGTACTAAGAGACGAGCTCCAAAGGCTTACCAATAAGCGCATCGATATTGTAATTGCAAGGTATGCCAATCCCATTGTGCTTCATCGAGCAAGAAAGGAGATTATCTATGTTACCAGGCATTAAAAACGACCTCCTGTTCGATTATAAACGTGGTAGGGTTAGAAATTAGTAAATGCAATTTTGACGTAGAGGAATACGAGGTAGCTAAGAAGAGTTTCTACTATAGATATATCAAGTTTGAATAGCAAGTCCTTGATAGACCCTATATGTTTTGTTATACTTAGTACGGCGTTGTTGCTAAATTTTATCGTAAATGAGGAAAAAATGAAATGACATTACTTTCAATACTTCTATTGATTTCAAATAGCGTGTTTCTTATTTCCGTAGTATTTTATCTTTATTACTTCTCCCGACGAAAGAAACAAGATGTCGTAATTCAAATGTGGCTTAGCATTGTTGTTGGGATGCTTGCCGGCTTAGTGGGGCAGCTCATCAACGTAAGTCTCGGAAACTCTATCTGGAGCAACATACAGATCAGTTTTTATCTTTATCTTGCCCTTATTATTTATTCTGTGTGGAAATTATTCTTTGAGTTTAAGAAACGACGTCATTAGAGGTAAGTAGCTGCAATTCCATTAAGTTTTACACTGTTTAGAAAAGGAACGCTCCAGGGCGTTCCTTTTCTAAAGTCTTCTATATAAACAAGTCAATAAATTCCAAGAACAATTTGAAGGAGTCTTTGTAATCATGACAGACGATTTAAATTACCTGGTAAATTCAATCGAAGATCAAGTCATTGCTTGGAGACGTCATCTGCACCAGAATCCTGAAGTATCTTACCACGAGGAAAAAACTTCCCAGTTTATTTATGATACTCTCCAATCATTTGGAAATTTAGAGGTGACTCGCCCGACAAAGACTAGTGTGATGGCCCGTCTAGTTGGCAAGGAAATTGGTAAAGTAGTTGCCATTAGGGCTGACATTGATGCCCTACCCATTCATGAGGAAAACACGTTTGAGTACATCTCACAGAATCCCGGTGTGATGCATGCCTGTGGGCATGATGCCCATGCAGCGATGGTTCTGGGAGTAGCCAAAATTTTCAGTGGTCTGCAACCCCAGCTTAAAGGTGAAATACGCTTTATTTTCCAACATGCCGAGGAGAAATTTCCACCTGGGGGTGCTGAAGAACTTGTCGCAGCCGGGGTGATGGATGGGGTGGACGTCATCATCGGCGGGCATATATGGGCGCCGCTGGAAATGGGTAAAGTAGGTCTTGCTTTCGGTTCAATGATGGCTGCACCGGATACATTTTATATCACGATCAAGGGGAAAGGCGGCCACGGAGCGATGCCCCATCAAACGATTGATGCCATCACAATTGGGGCAGAGGTGGTAGTTAGCCTTCAACATATCGTTTCGCGCAACATTGATCCTTTAGATAATGTCGTGATCTCTGTGGGTCGATTTGTGGGTGGCACACAAGAAAATATTATACCGGGCACGGTGCAAATAGACGGCACGTTCCGCACCTTAGATCCCAAGCTACGCAAAGAGGTTCCGCTTTTGCTTGAGCGCGTTGTCAAAGGGGTTACGTCGGCTCACGGAGCAGACTACGAATTAAAATTACTGCTAGGCTACAGGCCGGTGATTAATGATGATAATGTCGTTCGGGTTCTAGAAGAGACAGTACGCGAGGTCTTGGGGGAGGAGGCAGTTGAGTTTATCCGACCCACCATGAGTGCGGAAGACTTTTCAGCTTATATGCAAAAAGCTCCAGGTGCGTTTTTCTTCTTAGGGGGAGGGAACCAAGAGAAAGGATATGTTTATCCGCAGCATCACCCGCGCTTTATCATTGATGAAGATGCCCTACTGAACGGCATGAAAATCTTTTTGCATGCGACAATTAAACTTCTAGCCTAACGAATTACGAATACAGCAGACAATTTTAAGTAAAGGGGTAATGCACAAATGCTTAATTTTGACACGCTTTATAATCCTTATGCCTCACGTCGAACGACCGCGTACTCCAAAAATGGTATGGTGGCCACTTCACAGCCTCTTGCTGCTGAAGCGGGTTTGTCGGTCTTAAGAAAAGGTGGAAATGCGATTGATGCGGCGATTGCCACAGCGGCCTGTCTGACGGTTGTTGAGCCGACCTCAAACGGAATAGGAGGGGATGCCTTTGCTTTGGTCTGGACTAAGGGCCAACTTTTTGGCCTTAACGCCAGCGGCCCTGCACCCCAACTTCTTACGTTGCAAGCTTTGAAAAAAGCTGGACACCAAGAAATGCCACCCTATGGATGGTTTCCCGTTACCGTTCCTGGGGCGCCCGCAGCCTGGGTCGAATTATCTGCCCGTTTCGGTAAGCTTCCTCTGACCGAAGTGATGGCCCCTGCAATTTCGTATGCTGAACAAGGTTATCCTGTTTCACCGACAGTCGGAAGGAATTGGGAGATCGCTTACGCCCGATACGCTCAGGAGCTTAAAGACGAGCAATTTAACAACTGGTTTAAGACGTTTGCTCCCCAAGGACGCGTTCCAAAAATTGGTGAGCTTTGGAGTTCTCCGGATCACGCACGCACGTTACAATCAATTGCGGAAACAAAGGCCCGATCGTTTTATAGTGGAGACATCGCGGATAAGATCAATCAATTTTCTAAGATGCACGGTGGTTTTCTGAGAAAAGACGATTTGGCGGCCTACACTCCAGAGTGGGTAACCCCGATCTCCGTTAATTATCGTGGGTATAAGGTTTGGGAAATTCCGCCCAATGGACATGGACTCGTGGCTTTAATGGCCTTAAATAGTTTAAAAGGGTTCGATTTCGAAATAAAAGAAAGCTCCGATTCCTATCATCGCCAAATCGAAGCCCTTAAACTGGCTTTTGCCGACGGGAAGAAGTACATTTCCGATCCAAGCCAGATGAAAGTAAGTATAGAAGATTTGCTATCGGATGGGTATTCTGCAGAACGACGCAAACAAATTGGAGAAAGAGCGCTTCAGCCTGAACCTGGAAGCCCACCGAAAGGGGGAACGGTCTATTTAGCAACCGCAGATGGTGAGGGAAACATGGTTTCGTATATCCAAAGTAACTATATGGGCTTTGGTTCGGGCTTGGTCGTCCCAGAAACGGGGATTAGCCTTCATAATCGCGGAAACAACTTTTCTCTGGATCCGAACCATGCTAATTGTCTTCAACCAGGTAAAAGGCCTTACCACACCATCATTCCCGGCTTCTTAACTAAAGACAGTCTTCCGGTGGGCCCCTTTGGAGTAATGGGAGGTTTCATGCAACCTCAAGGGCATGTCCAAGTGATCATGAACACTGTCGATTATCATTTGAATCCTCAGGCGGCTCTTGATGCACCACGTTGGCAATGGGTCGATGGGAAAACTATTGAGATTGAACATTCTTTCCCTGAACCAATTGCTCTCGAACTAGCGCGTAGGGGACATGACATCCGATGGTCCATGGATACTTCTAGTTTTGGACGCGGTCAAATCATCTGGAGAACTGCTGACGGGATGTTGGCCGGTGGCACTGAGTCGAGAGCGGATGGGCATATTGCTATGTGGTAAGTCTATAGGGCTTTCCCGAGGAAAAGGCTGGACAATAGAATGGTGAGAACTATCAGAGTGATTATAGTATAGAGGTAATCTTTTTCGATTAAAAATACGACCAAGGATGAGGCAACTCGGAATATTGGAGTAGCGATCAAGAGAAATAGTCCAAAACTGATAATCGCCGCTGCTTTAAAAGCGATCATGCCGGTGAATACCGAGCCAACAGACGTCGGGAAAATACCAAGGGGGTATCCTGTTTGACCTGTCATGAAAATGACAACAAGACCGACAAAAATAACTGCTGCGGATAGGTATACCCCAATGCGCAAGATTGAACTTATGATTAATTCTAAATCTAATATGGAATTGTCTTTCATTTTACATCCACCAGCCGTTCCACATCATTTGTAAGGCAACATAAAGAAGAATGGGTATGAATATAAGACGAATTGTCTTACTTCGAATTCTTTGCATCACCTTTGATCCAATAATAGCCCCTCCAAGTACTCCTAAAGCTACCGGTCCTGCTATAATAGGATTAATGTTCCCCCGCATAAAGTATATCCCGGCACTTGCTGCGGCAGTAACGCCAATCATGAAGTTGCTGGTTGCAGTGGAAACTTTCATAGGTAGCTTCATAAATATATCCATACCCAAAACTTTAAAGGCCCCACTCCCTATTCCTAAGAGGCCAGAAAGGATACCGGCTATGTACATTACGGCGTAAGCAGGGTAGACGCCCGCTACTTTGTAGGCAATAGTTTGACCTATGACCTTGTCATAATATGCGTCGCTTAACTTTAGGCGAGCGGAAAGAGGATGTTCAACAATATCGACGGGGAGTTCGGAATTTCTCTTCTTTAACATGGCGCTTGCTGAGTACATCATAAACAAGGAAAATACAATATATAAGTATTTGCTACTGACTAATCCGGCAATAAAAGCCCCGGTCACAGCGCCAAAGGTTGTAGCTGTTTCCAGAAACATGCCAATACGGATATTGGTGATTTTATCGCGTACATAGGTAATCGCGGCACCACTGGAAGTCGCAATGACGGATACGATGCTGGCGCCAATTGCTTCCTGAATGGGAATGCCTATGACCACGGTTAAGGCTGGGATTACAATTATACCCCCCCCAAGGCCGAGTATGGAACCCAAAAAACCAGCTACAATTGAGAAGAGAAAAATTTCAAGACTTTGACCAAACAAGCTAAATTCCTCCATATCTATGACTAAACAACATTCCTAAGCTGAAGATTCTCCGGAATCCATTATACTTCATGTCATCGGTAGAGGCTAGAAAGTTCATCACTTACTTTGGGATGCTGACAAATAGTGTTTAGCATTGAATAAAAGACTTGGAGGTTTTAGAATGGCAAATGAACAATTATTTGGAACATCGATTGCTAAAATAATCAAAAAGAGACTATCTATCCGGACTTATTTAGCGCAACCCATGTCGCCAGAGATAAAAGAATCGTTGCGTGAATTCTTTTCGACTATTAGAGGTCTATTTGGAGGGACTGCAAGATTTAACCTGGTTGAAAGTGATCTTGCTGCTAAGGAATCAAATGCGAAGCTTGGGACTTATGGAGTGATTAGAGGTGCATCGGCCTATGTCGTTGCCGTGGTCGAAAAGGCTGACAGAGATTTAGAAGATTTCGGGTATTCTCTAGAGAAGGCAATTTTATATGCAACGTCTTTGGGGTTGGGTACTTGCTGGATTGGGGGTACTTTCAAGAAAAGTGAATTTGGTAAAGCTATTGAGCAAAAAGATCACGAGATAATGCCTTGTATTACACCGATTGGCTACCCAAACAGTAGAAAGAGTCTGATCGATTCTGCTATGAGATTTGTTGCTGGATCAAAAAACAGAAAAAGTTGGGATGAGCTTTTCTTCAACTGTGATTTTAGTCATCCCTTATCTGAGCAGGAGGCAGGGAAATACGTGACCCCTTTAGAAATGCTTCGACTTGCACCCTCTGCATCCAACAAGCAACCGTGGAGGATTGTAAAGGATACTAATAAGATCCATTTCTACCTCCAGCATACTAAGGGCTATTCGAAGCTTTTGGCTTATGATTTGCAAAGAGTGGATATGGGGATTGCCATGTGTCATTTTGAACTGACAGCTAAAGAACTAGGTATTGAGGGATTATGGCAGATTAGTGATCCAGGGAACATAAGTACACTACAAGACACTGAGTATGTCGTAAGTTGGGTTGAAGGCATTTAAACAAGATAAATTATTGAAGGCATTTTAAGGATTCCAAATTTTTTGGAGTCCTTTCTTCTATGCATTTCGATACGCCAGAAGGGTGTATATGTATACATGCTCTCAACTTACTTTGTCGTCGCGTAAGGTTGAGGAAATAAATCATTTGTGAAGGTATACACATACCACATATACTTATGGGCGTATAAGTATATAAAATATGCTAATTGAGGTAATTTTAGCCTGCAGTCATGGATAAGGACGACGCGATCTTGTCTGATGAATTAAACCATGCCTCCATTATCGATGGGTGCCGCTTATCGAAAGCAAAAGTCATTGCCTATAAACATTCCGATATTGCTGATTTGCGAGCAAAAGCTATACTGGCTAAAGAATCTGGCTTGTACAAGAAAATCATGGTGATTACTGACGGGGTCTTCTCCATGGACGGTGATATCGCTAAACTGCCTGAGATTGTGGAAGTAGCCGAAGAACTTGATTTGATTACTTACGTGGATGATGCTCATGGTTCGGGAGTGTTAGGAGCAGGGGTAGGAACTGTCAAACATTTTGGTTTATCAGACAAAATTGATTTCCAGATGGGTACTCTATCCAAAGCATTGGGTGTTATTGGCGGCTATGTGGCCGGCAAAAAGGATTTGATTGATTGGCTGAAAGTGAGAAGCAGACCCTTTCTTTTCTCCACTGCCTCGACTCCTGGGGATGTAGCTGCTTGCATAACAGCTATTGATATTCTGTCAAACAGTACGGAATTACAAAAACGGTTATGGGAAAACGGAAACTACCTCAAAGAAGGGCTAAAAGCCCTGGGCTTTGATATTGGAGCAAGTCAAACCCCAATCACCCCTTGTATTATCGGGGAAGAAAAGCAAACACAAGAATTCAGCAGAAAGCTCTATGAGAATGGAGTCTATGCCAAGGCAATCATCTTTCCTACTGTCCGCAAAGGAATGGGTAGGGTTAGAAATATGCCGACAGCTGCTCATACCAGAGAGATGCTTGATAAGGCTTTAGTCATCTACAAAAAAGTCGGACTAGAAATGAAAATACTGTAGAAGAGTGCAACTAAGGCTATCGCCGGCGCCTGAAGGCTTGGCGCTAACCAAGTTTTCTTTATAGATGAGTGGAGGTAAGTTTTATGAAAAAAATATTAGTCACCGGAGCCCTCGGGCAAATCGGTTCGGAGCTTATACCGAAATTACGCGACGTTTATGGTAATGACAATGTCATTGCTACTGATATAAAACATGAGAAGCAGTTTTGGCTTACCCAGTCCGGCCCTCATGAAACACTTGATGTAACAGATGCTCAAGCTATGTTCGATATTGCCAAAAAGTATCAAGTGGACACCTTTATACATTTGGCTGCTCTGTTGTCTGCTACTGCGGAAGCAAAACCTCTTTTTGCTTGGAATTTAAATATGGGAGGCCTGGTCAATGCTCTTGAAACGGCCAGAGAACTCCAGTGCCAATTTTTTACGCCAAGTTCGATCGGTGCGTTCGGTCCATCAACTCCCAAAGATAATACACCACAAGTCACAATCCAGAGACCAACAACCATGTATGGTGTAAACAAAGTGTCTGGTGAACTGCTGTGTGATTATTACAACCTTAAGTTTGGAGTGGACACCAGAGGAGTTCGTCTCCCTGGGCTGATTTCCTATGTCACTCCACCTGGGGGCGGAACAACAGATTACGCAGTCGAAATATATTATGAAGCCCTTCGCAAGGGGCAATATACCTCCTATATCTCGCAAGGGACCTATATGGATATGATGTATATACCCGACGCGCTAGATGCGATTATTAAATTAATGGAGGCAGATCCTACTAGGCTTATCCACAGAAACGCTTTTAACGTAACAGCTATTAGCGCTCAGCCAGAAGATTTTGCTACGGAAATCAGAAAACATATACCTAATTTCAAAATGGATTATAATGTTGACCCTGTCCGTCAAGCTATAGCAGATAGTTGGCCGAATTCCATTGATCCTACAGCAGCTATTGAAGAATGGGGCTTTGCAAGTAAATATACTTTAGAAAAATTGACTTCAGATATGCTGGAGAAGCTTGAACAAAAGTTAAGGCAGAATGTTAGCTAGTGAGAAAACTATTTAGGAGGGCTGCCGGCATGGCAGACCTCCTACTAAAAAAATTTCTACTTTAACAGGGAAAAGGGGATGGCGGGTATGTCTTGTTAAAGAATGCTATAGATGGTATGCTTTTAACGAGGCTGAATTATGGCGAGAGTTTCTAGGGCAAAAATAATAAATACAATAGGAGGAATGAAAAATGGAAAAGCGTAATGTGTATTTGGAGAAGATTGAGGCCAATCTAGCAAAATATAATGCTAAATTAGCCGTGATGAAAGCTGAAGTCGCTGGGGTTAAGGCAGATATGAAAATAGAGTACCTTGCTCAAATGGCTAACCTTGAAAAAACAAGAGACGATTTCATGGTTAAATATGAACAGCTTAAGGAAACTAGCGGACATGGATGGGAAGATGTAAAAGTAGGAACTGAAAAAGCGTGGAATGAGATGAAGGATGCAATTGAGAAGGCGACCTCTCGATTTAAGTAAGCCAGATGTTATAAAGGAAACTTACTTCAGGTGGAGTTAAAACTCCATCTAAAGTTTAGTTGAACTTATCNNATTAAATAAAGAAAGGAAGTGATCAAGTATGCTTTGGTTTATTATTGTTGGAATTATTGCAGGATGGCTAGCAGGTACTATTATGAAAGGCGGAGGATTTGGCCTTATCGGCGATCTAGTCGTAGGTGTAATAGGATCTTTTATCGGTGGTTTCTTGTTTAGTATCTTGCGCTTAAGTACTTATGGAAAAATCGGTGAAATCATTATGGCAACTGTAGGCGCTATTGTATTATTGTGGATTGTGCGACGTTTAAAGTGATCATTGCTTAAGATAAATTTCTAGTAGAATCTAGTAAAATACTGAATTGGGAGTAACGAAAAATCTGCTTTAGTACTAGAAGCCGAGCGAAAATCAAAGAAATAATAGTTGACATCGCACATTGAAAATGGTATTATAACCGAGCGCCACGAAGACGTACACTAGTCAATCCAAACAAAGTAAATTAGTTATTGACAACGTGAGTTGGAAATGCTAATATATATTTCCTGACTAAATGGGCGCAGGAAATGAAAACCAAATGGTCTTTGGTCACCTCCCGCCATCCATTGGCTATGGTGACACCCAGACCAACCGTGGTCTTTGAAAACTAAACAACAAGGA
>PKWS01000397.1 GCA_003132105.1 Desulfosporosinus sp. | reverse complement strand
TACCTTATGCATGGAAATAAAAGGCAGTATTGAGTTTTTTTTATAGTCAAAGAACTACCTTCGCTAATTTTAGTAAACGATGCGAATTGCTACAGTGTTGTCATTCGCTACGCTACACATATAAGGACGTCAATATTAAAAGGGCCCTCCATCATCTGGTGAGCCCAATTAGTTTCAAAAACTTTATTCTTAAGTTTTGCTATCTATTTTTGTGGGGAAGAATATGCTCTTGGGGTTTTAAACCATATTTATTTAATTTGCGATAAAGTGTGGTACGGGCAATCCCTAATTGATTTGCAACTCTCGTAATATTATCGGCATAATCAATCATTAGATTAGAAATTAATTGTTTTTCTAGTTCCTCAAAGGAGCTATGCGGATTAAGACTTCGAGCTGTTTGAGGACATGTTAATTCATTGGGGAGAGAAGTCACTAATAGCTTTGGTCCTTGGCATATGTTCATGGACCTCTCTAGAACATTATATAATTCTCGAACATTACCTGGCCAGTCATACTCAGCAAAACAAGCATATATGCTATTATCCAGTTCGCAGACATTCTTTTGCAATTGTAACTTGAATTTTTGAATAAAATTTTTACATAAAAAGGGTATATCTTCTTTGTGTTCACGCAAAGGTAAAAGATTAATAGAAACAACATTTAACCTATAATATAGATCCATTCTGAAATTCCCTATTTCTATTTCCCTGGCCAAATCTTTATTTGTCGCAGCAATAATTCTTACATTAACCGGAATTGATTCTCTGCCTCCGATTCTCATAACTGATTTGTTCTCGATAACTCTTAATAAAATGGTCTGTAGTTCTAATGGCATTTCACCAATCTCATCGAGAAATAAAGTTCCACCATCTGCTATTTCAAATTTGCCAGGGTTGCCACCACGCTTTGCACCTGTAAAAGCCCCGTCTGCATAGCCAAATAGTTCACTGCTGATTAATTCTCGAGGTATTGCACCGCAATTTATAGCCACAAAAGGTCCATTCGAACTATGACTAGCATTATGAATGGCTTGAGCAAAAACATCTTTTCCTGTACCACTTTCTCCTAGTAATAAGATATTTGAGCGACTACACGATGCACTTTCCGCTAATTTTACGGTCGCAAGAAACTTTTCGTTTTCCCCAAGTATATCTTTGAAAGTCAATTTAGCTTCTAATCCTGACATTCTTTGCACTAATTTTCGTGTTCTGCTAATTTCATTAAAGAGGATAACCGTCCCTTTCATTCCGCTAGGGAGACCTTCAATTATTCTAGAAGAAATAATTGCCTTTTTAATTTTTCCTCTACATATAATCTCAACTTCTTGATCTGTAAGGGCTAATATATCTTCTTTATTATCTTTAAAATATAACAATTTAAAATATGTATTAATATCTTTTCCAATGATTTCATCCCTATTTTCTTGAAGTATCCTAACAGCATAACTATTTATATGGGTAATTACTCCCAATTCATTGACTGCCATCATTCCGTTTGAGATTGACTCAACTATAGCGTTCACATAGTTATTCGCTAAATTATATTTTGCCCAGGCAAGATTACATTCCAACTGGTATTCAACCCCATGTACTGCTGCAACAACCATGCCTAGTGTATGAGCATGAGCCTTTTCAAAATCTCCTGTCATATCCAAGACTCCAATGATGTTTCCATCTGTGTCATGAATGGGAGCAGCCGAACAAGTTGAGTTGTGGGAACAGATGCAGAAATGTTCATAATTAATGACCTGTATAGGCTGATCAAGTTTTATAGCCAGACCAACAGCATTTGTTCCAGCACTTTCTTCGCNNT
This sequence comes from Desulfosporosinus sp., assembly GCA_003132105.1. Taxonomy (GTDB): domain Bacteria; phylum Bacillota; class Desulfitobacteriia; order Desulfitobacteriales; family Desulfitobacteriaceae; genus Desulfosporosinus. The sequence continues at coordinate 6,578 of PKWS01000397.1, read as the reverse complement.
ATCAATTAGTGTCACAGTAAATCCAGAACCTGTTACAAACTTATAAAGATTCTCCATGACTGGAAGGCAAACCTGAATTAAGCTTCTATTCAAATTTTCATTATTAATAATTTCTTCTTCTGTTAAAACGCGATTAACTTTTTTCTGATAAGGACTTATCCCGTTTTTAACACTATTATGCCATGAGTCTAAAATAATTTGGCGAATTCCATCAGTCTCCAACGATTGTCCTTCTATGAATTTTTTCCATGAATCCTGCAATGTTGCATAAAAGATTTGTCTTTCGGCTTCAATTCCTTGATTATTTTTCAAAACAAATTTCTCCTTTACAAACGAGAATCGATGCATATAGTTTTCATTACAGTCTGTAATCGAATATCAGTACTCAGGTGTAGTGATTGGGTTCGATTATCTACCCTGTTATTGTAATTCTCTGCCAAATTAATAATTCCTTCCACAGAACTACCCCAAACAAAGGGGAGAGTCACTGTTTTTCCACATTCAGGCTTTATCAATAGACGCAAAGGTCCTGCGTATCCCATTTTGACACTCCACCTTAGAATAGCCCATGGTCACAAATAATCCTTCTCTACTTTTGTAGCGGATGTCGTACTTATGACTAAACTTTGAGCACCCTTTTCGTATTGGATTAAAGGATGTACTGCACCCAGCATGCATATCCCCAATCCTAGTGACTCTGCGGCGATCATGGTATAGATAGCGGCAACAATTAGGTCTACAGGATTAGCTTCTAAACTATATGATTCAAAGGATATCACGTAAGTGAAATTGTAGAAATGTCTGGAATAAGTCAGGCAACATTATATAGATATATATTGAAAGCTAAAACTAATAATAATGCAGTCAAATAATTGTTTCATTCACAAAGCAGATGTCTTTTGTGATGAACTAGAGATTTATTTGGTAAATTATAGGTTGTGCAACGGGAATTTCTGTCCAGTTATTACACAACCTCCGGTTATTGAACATAGAATAATGAACAGAGTTTTATTACATCTAAGGCGATAAAAAACGCCCCTTTCAAATCAAAAAGAAGCGTGTTCAGAAAAGGACACCTTAGTGGACATTGGTGGTTTCGAATCAGCATTTTAATATCCACTAATACAGTCTAGAGGACTAAGCCAGGACGAAAATTCCTTTTCCTGGCTGCATAAATGTTATGTTAATTAAAGTGGTGCCAAAAAGAACGAATCGTTGCCGTACCCCTATAACGACCATAGATTGATGGTTAACAATGTCCAGGAACTGACGGAAGGAAAGGCCAAAGTATAATTGTCGGTCAGTCTGTCCAACACTCCTTAGAGCGATTTAAACGGCTTTTTAAGTGTCGATGGTACAAGTGCTCGTGTTTTAGGGTCTGTTATCCTTTGCGGCAAGTCGGTCGTCAGTATCCGAAGATGGTAGCGAAAGCCCATCACCACTCTTTTTGCCCTTAAAAGCTCAAAATCATGGACAAATAGCCCGTCATAAAATTTATTTACAACCGCATGAATGTACACTTGGCGCTTTATGTCGTCAAATTATGGACAATTTGCACCGTCATTCTTTTAACTAAATAGCGTATCAGTAACACTAACCTCTGAACGTGTATTTTTCAGATAGGATAATAAAAAGAGATTACCTAAAGGAGATGTTCATGCCTTTTTGTGCAATTGGTTAGTTAATACTCAGAAGCCATTAGTCACAAAATACCAGTTTTGTGACTAATGGCTTCGAAACCCTATAGTATCTCATCCTCTAGAATGCGCTTCAGTAGTTGCCCAGAACTCCGAATGCAATGGGCCTATAAATCAATTCCCTTGTGGCCTAATGTATTCAATGAAGTTAGTAGTTCATGAGTAAAAAGTTGTTCCGTGAAAACTTCCATTGCTTTAGACATTTCATGGTTCTTTGATTGTATTAACGAAAAAGTACGAGTTAATCGCTTCCCTTTTATCCGGATCGCTGTCAGTTCTCTAGCGTTCAATTCTTTGCGGACGATCCAACTGGAGACAAGGGCAATCCCTAGCCCAGCTATGACTGCCTGTTTGACGGCTTGACCACTTCCAATAATATAGGATTTTTTGACGTGAATTCCTCGATCTTTGATTAGCTTATCGCTGAAAGCACGGGTTCCTGAGCCGCTTTCTCTCAAGATCCAAACTTGATCCTGCAGATGATCTGCAGTAACTACAGGAAGCCTCACCAAGGCATGTTGATTAGGCACCACTAAAATGATCTCATCCTCCATTAGAGGGCGGATAACAAAGTCTGAATGATTGACTTCTCCTTCCACAAGGGCAATGTCCAAATGGTTAGCTCGAACTGCTTGACTAATTTCCTCCGTATTTGCAATTGACGTTTCAATTCCTACATTCGGAAATTGAGCCGCAAATTCGGCCAATACAAAGGGCAAAATATACTCTCCAATCGTATTGCTTGCTCCAACCTTCAATCCGCCTGTGACCACATTAGCTAACTGGTCAATTTCTTCTTTGGCCTTATCATAGAAAAGCAAGATATTCTTAGCATATCCATAGAAAATCTCGCCTGATTGAGTAAGTTCCAAATGTTTTGACGAACGATTAATGAGTTTTGTGCCAAGTTCATTTTCTAAATTCCGGATTTGCAAACTGACACTGGATTGAGATAAATAAAGTTCTTCAGCAGCACGGGAGAAATTCTTGTGCTCGACTACGGTAACAAAGATTTTCAAGGGATCGTTGATCACTGATTACACCTCAAGTTTCTAGATCTCTGACTAAATAGATTCGTAAAATGATACTTCTTTCCTACTTTCCACAACGCTCTTAATCTTCCTTCTTTCTAAGACAAACGCGGTTGTTTGACCTTTACCACAAGCCAATAACTTTCCAATACGCTAAACCAATCGTGAGATAGATGACAGTCGCTAATAAAGTCACAGTAAAACCTATCTTCCACCAAGTTGCTTTTTCCACATAACCTGTTCCCATTAATAAAGGCCCTAATCCATTCCCATAATGCGTAAGGGTCGAGGAAATCACCATGAGAAAAGCAACTAGGAATGTGGCCGGATACTTTGGAGCCCCAGTGACTGCCACAAAGCTAAAGATAACTGGTGCAAGGGTGGTCACATAACCGACGAGAGAGGGGAAAACATAGTGTGGAATAACCGCCAACAAGGCAATGATCACAAACGTGGTAAACGTTCCGATACCGTGGGGTAGGACACCCTTCATCACAATGGTCAACCATTTAAAGAACCCCAGTTTGTCAAGTGCTGACGATAAACCAATAATTCCTCCGAACCAGATCAGAATTCCCCAGGTCTCCTTAGAATCAGCTATATCCTTCCATTGGATCACATCGCTTAGAAGCATGATGGTGACTCCCAGGAACGCAACAATCGTGGTATCAATTTTTGTCGTGCCACTAGTTGCCCATAAAACCAGAGACAGTAGAAATGTCAGCCCAACGATAATTTCCCTTATTGATACTGAACCTAGGGTTTTAAGTTGGTCACGAGCCATGTCCCGAACCTCTTCAACTGAAGTTAATTCAGGGGGATACATTTTATAGACTATATAAGGAACAAGCATAAGTACGAGAAAACCAGGAACGGCCGCAAGTGTCCATAGACCCCAGCTTATTTTAACCCCTAAAATTTGCGAAGCAAATTTTATTGAAAGGAGGTTCGGACCCATTCCCGTCATAAACAAACTTCCTGCAACCATATCCGTCATATAGAGCATCACGGTGAGATAAGCGCCTAGCCGGCGGGGATGCTCGGTTGGTTTGGAACCGACGACCTCAAATATTCCTTGGGCCAAGGGATATACCAAACCACCCCCACGAGCTGGCGCTGCTGGAATCACCGGTGCCAACATGAGATCGGTAACCCCAAGAACATAACCTAGTCCTAGACTGCTTTTACCAAAAGCTCTGATAAGAATGAGTCCAACACGTTTTGCTAGGCCACTTTTTTTGAACCCCAGACTCATCATAACAGCCGCCACAATCAGCCAGACAGTGGTATCTGTATATCCTACTAAAACATCTTTTATTGGGACGACGATGAGACCGGCAGCCGACACACCGACAAAAATAGCACTTGCTTCTGGCAGTCCTTGCAACATCAGCATAAGAATTGTACCTACAAAGATCCCGAATAACCTCCAAGCCTGCATCTCTAGGCCTTTTGGGGCTGGGATAACAAAAAAGAGGGCCGCAAACAAGATGGGGATGAGGATTTTAATAGTTCGCCCGCTCAATGGATTTTGAGCTATAGGAACCTTGACGGTATTGCTCATATACTTCACTCCTCCTTTTAATTTTCTATGTTTAATTATTCAAGATTGGAAGCCCGAATTTTCCGGCTAGTTCATTGAGTTCTTGAAGCAATCCATCATTGACAGGAATTCCATTCTTTTTACGTCCCTCAGCAATTGACTGACGCCGTTCACCTGGAATTCGGATGTCGTCGACTTCCTCAACCCTAGGGATTTTTTTAATTTCCCCGATCATGTCACTCATTCTTTGAGAATAGTCCACCACAGGCATGAGTCGAGAGATATCCATCGCGAAAAAGCTATGTCCAATATTCACCGGATCAAGAGAATCATCATAAATCCATCCCACATGAGTGCCATAAGCAGAGCCGCTAATGATCCCTGACATGATCTCGACTGCCAATGCTAGAGCATAACCTTTCGCCCCGCCAACCGGCAAAAGGGCACCTTGCAGTGCTGCTTTGGCATCAGTTGTCGTCTTTCCATCCTTATCAATGGCCCATCCCTCAGGTATAGAACGACCTTCCTTCGCCGCGAGGATAATATTTCCACGGGCAACCGTTGAAGAAGACATATCGATGATAACTGGCTCTTCTCCATTGGGGAATCCATAGGAAATCGGATTAGTTCCAAAATAAGGACTTTTACCGCCCCATGGGGGAATACCACAGGGCGAATTCGTATAGGATTGTCCAATCATTTGCTGGTTAGCAGCCATTTTGCAATACGTCGAAGCCGCTCCAAAGTGATTGCTATTTCTAACCGTGACAAAACCGATCCCGAACTCCTTAGCTAAGTCAATCGCCAATTCCATTGAACGATATGCAACCAGTTGACCCAGGCCGTTATCTCCATCCACACTGGCGACTGCACCGTTCATTTTCCTTTGAATCAACGGTTTGGGATTAATGCGTCCATTCACCAAGCGAGATAGATAAATGGGTAACCGACTGATTCCATGCGTATCGATCCCATCTAGGCTCGTATCCACGAGGACAGAAGAAACGATCTTTGCTTCATCTTCAGGGACCCCTGTCGCGATCAAGAGGGCTTGACAAAAGTTTTCCACCGTTTGTGGAGAGTAATGTTGACTCATCCAATCCCATCCCTTCGCATTGCTATTATTTGCTGGGTTTAGTACATGAAAAAGATAAAGAAGGGGGTCTAAGATTTAATAATTAATAAATTAAACCTTAGACCCCAGGAACTTAAACAGTAAGCATTTGATCTACACAGTAATGTAATTCACACATTAGGAAAGCATCGATTACGCACTTGGATAGAGACGAGTCAGAACAAATTCTTTATGGTTCAAGGTTTCTGCATCCGTTAAGCGACCGCGTGCGGTTTTTATGACACACTCCATCACCTTATCAGCGGCTTGTTCCAGGTTTATTTCACGTGACAGTACACCAGTAATGTCCACATCGATATGCTCAGCCATATAGGTGCAAGTATTTGGATTAGCGGACATTTTGATTACAGGTTCGATCGGATTTCCTACGATATTACCTTGTCCCGTGATAAAGATGTGTAAGGTTGCGCCAGCAGCCATCATAACTGTGATGCACTCAGCTGCTGCTGAGGATGTATCCATGAAATAGCGTCCTGGTGCGGTCGGCTCTTCACAGGGACCAAGTACTCCGATGATCGGGAGCTTTCCTGCTTTTGAGATATTGCCAAAGGCTTTTTCTTCAATAGTTGTTAAACCACCGGCAATATTACCTTGAGTCGGCTGAGTTCCCAAAAGATCAGCACCTTTAGACTCGATGAGATCCATATAGTCTTTATGCATTTTAAGATATGCAGCTCCGAGTTCAGGTGTAGCAAAGTGTTTGGCAAGAACGTGCTCTGCGCCAGTTGTTTCGGGAGTTTCACCAAAGATTACGGTACCACCCATTGTTACTAAACGATCTCCTACAACTCCTGCCGTTGGGTTCCCAGCTAAGCCGGAGGTCGTATCAGACTCTCCGCATTTGAAGCTGACTACGAGATCTTTCAGGTCACACTCTACTTTTTCTAATGATGTAGCATATTGAACGAACTCTTGTGCTTTACGGGAAGCTCTTTCGATTGTCTTGAGATCGCCATAACCTTCAATCCCGAAGTAAGCAACAGGTTTACCTGTCTTAGCAATTCCGTCGGCAAGTTTCTTTGCCCAGTTGGCCTCGATCCCAATAACGACGACTGCCGCAACGTTCGGATTGCTACCTGCACCGATTAAGGTTTTAAAATGTAGATCAAGGTCTTCGCCAAATTGAAGGCGACCATAAGGGTGTGGAAGAGCCATTGTGCCAGCTATATTAT
>PKWS01000428.1:8827-10403 GCA_003132105.1 Desulfosporosinus sp. | reverse complement strand
CACTGAATTGTTCATGGAATACAAAATTCACGGCGAGCATGCTAAGGGTTAAGGTAATCAGCGAGATGATCAGAGTGGAAATAAATAGTTTTTTGCGCATCTTATCTCCCTGCACTTGAATTGAATTTGTAACCGATGCCGTAAACGGTCATAATTAGTTGAGGCTCGCTAGGGGTGGCTTCTATTTTCTGACGAATCTTCTTAATATGAGCATCAATCACGCGGTCATCACCGTCAAAGTCGTGTCCTTGAACGATTTCCACCAGTTGCCCCCTTGAGTACACTCGTCCAGGGTTTTTCGCCAAGGCACCAAGAATTTTGAATTCAGTTGGGGTTAAAGAGACTTCTTGATCATGAAGTCGAATTTCGTGCTGTATGTTATCAATGGTGAGGCCGTTGTCATAGGAGATCACGTCCGCCAGCGGTGCTGTTTCGTTACTTGTTCGACGTAGCACGGCCCGGACACGGGCGACCACTTCACGAGGACTGAAGGGTTTTGTGATGTAATCATCTGCCCCAATACTTAGCCCTTGGATTCGGTCCTCTTCTTCGACTTTAGCTGTGAGCATGATGATGGGTACGGAGGATATTTTGCGGATCTCGCGACAAATTTCTGTACCGGACAAACCTGGGAGCATTAGATCAAGAATGAGTAGATCAAAAGGGTTTTCTTTAAACATGGTTAGAGCGATAAGGCCGTTAACTGCAGTGCTAACTTGAAACCCCTCTTGTTGAAGATACGCTTTAAGCACAGTCGTAATCTTTTTTTCGTCATCAACTAGTAAAATCCTCATAGGTGGGCAAGCTCCTTTAAAAATGTATTAAGATCATTATACAAGGGAACTGCTATCCACGGCAATCTCGCTGGGGCCCTACGAAGCTTAGGGCATACCCATATTCAGTGGCCAATTAGACTGGAATGAATTTTTTTGACTCATTTCTCCGCTAGAGGGATAAGTCGTAGGTTGTTGTGGGAAAGAACTTTTCGGCATGCTACCGGGGAAAACTGGGCTGGAACTGGGTTTGTTCATATCAGGAGATGTTCCTCGCATAGGTTGTTTTACTGGAGAATGGCTGGGAGCATTAGGATACATCCCATTACTAGGAGTGCTGCTAGATGACGGGTTTTGTTTCTCAGAAGGGTCCATATAACCATGGTTCTCCGCAGGTCCCATAGATGAAGGGCTTTTGGCTTGTGAACCATTTTGAACTTTGGACTCTTTCACCTCAAAACTTTCTTCAGGAAAAAGGCTGACCACAGTAACATTCGCATCCACCAGAGCTTTTTGCACATCATTACGGAGGGTATCAGGTTGAACGGCTATACCTTTATTTTTACATCGATTATAAATTAAATAACGGTTAACCGTCATTCCTTGTTGCTTAGCTTCCTGTTGGATACTAGGGTTCGCTTGACTCACAACCACACTTCCAGAGAGATTTCTGCGTGTCATTTCATCACGAATTGTATTTCGAAGTTTGTCCGGATCAATCATTTGAGTTTCCCTATTGTTTATCGGTACCACGCTGGCCATAACTAGGTTTTGTGTTTCGCTGAGCATTCCTTTTTGATTGG
>PKWS01000428.1:5624-8790 GCA_003132105.1 Desulfosporosinus sp. | reverse complement strand
TTATTGTTATTGATATCTAGAATGACCGAGGCTACAGCCATATTCGGAATGAATAAGAGGGAAAAGACACTGATACTCTCCCAGTTCTTCTGGAACATGCGTAAATTTTTTTAGGGGATAAAATTCTGGTTCGGATAGGATGAGGGCCAAGGCGATAAGATATTTTCGGCCTTTTTCCAGGACCTTGCGTTTTATGCCAGTCAATAACTCTAGTTCTTTGATAGGTAACAGTCTATGTGTTTTAAGATGCTCCATAAGACCAGGGTTATTGCTTAAAGCCGAGGCCGCCCTTATGAGAGTTTGTTTGCTGTCTTTGTGTTTCGGGGAGACTTTTACCAAATCATCTAATGTCACTTTATAGGCACATATCACACGAACGTAGTTTTCAACGACTTCCGCAAAGACATTTTGGTTCTCGTTTTCTTGAAATTGATCTTGTGAAGCGTCAAGAACGTAACGGCTTAGTTCTTCGTCCTCTGGGTACAACATTCACGTTCGGTTATGTTCATCCAACCTAGGGTGAATCATTTACGGAGCCTTTTAACAAGTTGTCACTTCGTAGACTAAAGATACCAAGTCTTTGTGAACTTGCTATGAAAAACTTGTGAATTTCTTGTGAATAGTGGTTTAAGGGATTTTATACTTTCCTTGAATATTCAGGGTGGGATCTACGACACTTGTTCGCGATACCTAATGCGGGAGTTTAGATGAACGGGTGGCGGATCAGACCTTAAACCTAGTAGATTAAACAGACAGCTTCTTTCGAATTATTCCCATAAAAAGCAAAACGGGATGAGCAAGCCGGGTGTCCTTCGGGTATGTGAGAATAACCGGACACTCAAGTCCAATGGACATTGACTGTAAAAAGCCTTTTTCTAACTCCAAACGAATGAGGTTCTTGGGTAAAATACTACACCCAAAGCCTCCTATAAGAGCCGTTCTGATTCCTTCAAGGGACTCAATGGAAATCGGCGAATTAGTATGTTTAATGGATTCCGGTAATAAAAGTTTATAATCTTCACCAAAGGATGACATTTGATGCAGCAGCTTTTCGTGTCACTAGCGATTTGGCTATTGTACAGACTGTAGACTTCATTACACCTATTATTAATGATCCACATACGTTTGGTGCTATTGCAGCGGCTAATGCCCTTAGCGACATTTATGCCATGGGAGCTTCCCCTATCTTCGCTCTAAATATTGTTAGTTTTCCGATCAAAAGCATGCCGATGGAAATACTAGGGGCTATTCTTGCCGGGGGAGCTGAGAAGGTAAGGGAGGCAGGTATCTCTATTGTCGGCGAGCACTCTGTTGATGATAGTATTCCAAAATACGGTTTGTCTGTCACAGGATTGGCAAATCCGCAGAAGTTGATACGTAAACATGGTGCTCAAATTGGAGACGTTCTTATACTGACCAAACCTTTGGGAACTGGAATTTTAGCAACTGGTTTAGATGTTGGAATTGCCGGTGAAGAAATTGAAAAAGTTATGATACGGGTTATGCTCGAACTCAATAAAGATGCAGCACAAGTAATGTCGTCATTTGATGTTCATGCTTGTACGGATGTTTCGGGATTTGGACTTTTGGGTCACTTACTTGAGATGCTAGGCTCTGACTTGACTGCTGTTCTTAGTTATGAGCAAATTCCTATTTTGTCGCAAGTCTGGGATATTCTTAAATATGGTGGAATTTCCTCGGGAACACATTCGAATGCCCTCTACTTTCGAGATGAAGTAAGGTGGGATAAGTCACTGACACCCCAACAACAGTTTGTTTTATTTGATGCCCAAACCTCAGGTGGACTTCTCATGGCTGCTCCTGAAGATGTAGCCCTAGCGTTGGTGGCTAAGCTAGAGGAAGTTGGGACTTTGGCATCGGCTGTCATCGGTCGCGTGGAGAATCGGGAAGATGTGGGAATAAAAATAAAATCTTAGCTCACAATACCACGTGATATTTTAACGACCTGAGAAAGAATAACTATGAGATGGAGGGAAGTTTAATGCCAAAGGTCGGAATTATACGTTGTCAACAGACAGAGGATTTATGTCCGGGAAACACAGACTTTAAGGTGCAAGTGAAGGTAAACTGGGATTCGCCGAAACAGGTCCTGTTGAGGTGATAGGTTTTGTATCCTGTGGCGGATGTCCTGGCAAGAGAGTGGTGGCAAGGGCGAAACTAATGATTGATAGAGGTGCCGAAGTTATTACGTTTGCCTCTTGTATGAGCAAAGGAAATCCTATCGGGTTCCCCTGTCCTCATTTTGAAACCATCAAAGCAGCGGTCGCAAAAAAGGTCGGTCCAGAAGTCCAATTAATTACTTGGACACACTAGTTGCGCTAATATAGAAACAACAAAATCAAGCACGTTAAAAGGAAAAGCCACTATAAGTATATGGTTAGAGAGGAAATAGCTATGAAGTTCACACCATTTAAATTCCAGGTACCCTTAGCAGCAGGGGGTATCACACTCATGGCCTTCAATTATCTACAATTCGCAGTGCCNNGTTATCAGATATCCCATGGGCAAGTTTAACAACAGGGCAAACTAGCTTGTATGTCCCTTTAATCGGAATTATGGTTGTTTTCACTATTATGAACCTAATTTCTACTGTTGTTTTTCTAAAAGACCTTATGCAATGGCTTGCCAATAAGAAAGAGTATGAAGAGTTTATGAGTACTCCACCAACAAGAAATATAGGCATTTTTGTACCCATTGCTTCCCTGTCTATGACCGCGAATGTGATTTTGGCTCCCTTGGCTTTTTTTATTCCGAAATTATCAGCTAATATACAAGCGCTGATGTTGCCTGGCTTAATCTTCTTTGGATTTCTTTGGTTAATGCTTTTCAAGCTCGAATTTAAGGTTCTTAAAACCTGGTTAAGCCAGCCCATTGATGTAACTCAATTAAATTTCATCTGGCTGATTGACGTTTTTGCATTTGGTTTAGTGAATTTAACTGGAACAGGAATAGCCTCTATGGCAAATATCATCCTTTTTTTAATTACATTTTCTTACGTCATAACGATTGGCTGGGGTATATTTACTTTATATTTGCTTAGTGATTACTTAAAAAAGGATTTCTATAAGAGCGAATTTTCCCCAACCCAGTGGAGTATGGTTTGAGCTTTGGTCGGCTCTCAAGTTTTGGGAGTTTATGTATATGG
>PKWS01000428.1:0-5616 GCA_003132105.1 Desulfosporosinus sp. | reverse complement strand
CCCACATATTGCAAGTTTATCTTGATGTGGTGAAGGCGATCGAAGAGTCTGCTTTAGCGTGCGCGCTTATGGGAAAACTCCTTCTGAAAACGTTCTAAGTTCATTATACAAGGTAACGGCTGTCTTCTGCAATTGTCTGGGGGCGGTATATTGGACAGACATAAAATACTGAGATATTATAAAAGTAAGGAACAGATCCTTACTTTTTATTCTGTTAAATAAAAATCTGGGGGTGAAATATGAAGACGAAGGTTAAAGTCCTTATTTTAGTATTTGTTAGTGTTTTATCTGTTATGGCATTGGTCATACCGAGATTCTATGGCCCATCTGAATTTCATGTAACTAATCGGCCACAGGTTGCTTTCGAAGATGCTCAGAAATCCGGTAAACCAATTTTCTTGGAGTTTTACGCCAAGTGGTGACCCAGTTGTAAGAGCATGGAGCCCGTGGTGCTGGCTCTAGAGAAAAAATATAGTGCGAAGATCAACTTTATTGTCGTTGATATTGATGACCAAGAAGGCCAGGTTCTCTCCAAACAATTTAATATTTATTATATCCCTGCCTTTTTCGTCCTTGATCAACAAGGGCAAATTACATACAACGATACTGGTCCTCAAAGTAAAGAAACTTTAGAAAATGCCATAAATTCAGGGAAACCAAACAATAGCTGGTATGAATCATTCTTTAAAGAAACGATCCCGAATGCTTTGGCATCAGGTGGGTTATTTATCTTCGTTCTAGTCTTCTTAGGGGGAGTGATGACTAGCCTAAGTCCCTGTATATTATCGATATTACCGGTCATGTTGGGATATATCGGCGGGTTAGAAAGGCCTACTAAAACTAAAGGCTTTATCACTTCAGCGTTTTTTGTATTGGGTTTGGCCGTTACATTTGCAATATTGGGGATAGTGGCAGCGCTATTAGGTAAAGCTTTTGGCCAGATTGGGTCCGTATGGCAATATATTATCGGTCTTTTCGCCATTCTAATGGGATTACAATTGCTGGGTGTTCTTAACATTGAGTTACCAGGTTTGAAAACTATGCCAGAGAAAAGAGGGGGAGTACTAGGACCGTTTGGGGTGGGTTTATTATTTGGTCTGGTTGCTTCACCCTGTGCAACTCCGGTTTTGGCGGTTTTAATGACTTATGTGGCTGGGCAAGGTGTACTATGGTATGGCGCATTGTTGCTCTTTATCTACGGCCTGGGCCATGGGTTACCGTTGTTGATTGCGGGTACATTTACAGCCGTGTTAAAGAGTTTACCCCGGATAAAGAAATGGAGTCAATATATAACTTATCTAAGTGGTGGAATACTCATAATCCTAGGTTTATACTTCTTTGTGCGAACGGGTTAGTAAGTATGAAACGTTAAACAAGGGTGAGTAAGATCAACTTTCTAGATATATGAAAGTGCTTCTAAAGGATCTAGCTGAACGGCTCGCCTAGCCGGGAAAACAATAGAGACAATCCCGATAAAGACAGAGGCGCTTACTGCAACCAAAGCCATCAAGGGGTGAAATTGAAACGAAACTGTTTTTTGGAAAGCGATTGGACCGAGTAGAGTGGGGGTGAGTTCACCTAATAGATATCCAAGAACTCCTCCGGAAAGGCTAACCAAGGCAATCTCTCTAATTAGAATCGATAGAATATGGCGACGGCGAAAACCGATGGCGCGGAAGACCCCAATTTCGGCAACACGGTCATTAATGTTACCCATCGTTGTAACGAATACAATCAAAACGCCAATAACGCCTAAGAGAGTGGAAGCTATTAAGGAGAAATTAGAAAAGCGGTCAACGCTTTCTTTGGTCCCCTGAACCAGTTGGGATATTTCGACGACTTTGGCCTCCGGTAAGAGTTCACTTAAGCGAACCGCCGTTTTATCCGGTTGAGCCGTATTGAGCTCGATCATGGACCAAGAGTCTATACCGGTAATGCTGCGAGAAGTCTTGAAATTCGTAAAAACTCCATTATCTTCTGAGCCGCCTGTTGCCTGCATCACTCCGACAATGGGGTATTTCTGGTGGTTTAGTTCTAGAGTATTTCCAAGAACAAGGTTTTCTTTACGGGCAAGGTCCGAACCGATCACAACTTCTCGGTCACCGGGCTGTAGTCCATTAATATGCCACCACGGTTTCATTATTAGTTCACTGGGAAAGTCCACTCCGATGATAAGATAACGCTTATTAATTCCCGCGACAGAACCGATAATTTTTGGAGCAATTCCGCTGATTACAAAACCTTGGTTAGTTTTGAGTTTAGTTAAAACGTCATTGTTTAAACGCTTGATTTCGTAATTAACTCCGGGAACGGAGAGACCGCCGTAGTTGAGTGTAAAATGTTCAGACTTGGGAGTAATTACGACGTTGGCACCATATCGGGTTAAACTTTTTTGTAGATCATCTTGCATACTTCTAGCTAGCGTATACAGCGTGACAGTTATGCTAATCACCAGTAAAAAAATAAGAAGTAAAAAGATGGTTTTCCCTTTACGCCGGCGCAAGTTTTGGATGGCGATATCCGTTAAAGTCATGTTTACCTCCTAAATTGAAGTTCGAGGTTATGGAATCAGATGTAGCGCAAAGATTCAGTTGGGTCAAGTTTTGCTGCTTTCCAAGCCGGATGCAGACTTGCTAGGAGACCTATCAAAAAGGATGCGCTTAATGCGTAGACGAGCAAATTAGATTGCCAAGGGATTTGAACTTGAGCTTTGACCAAAACGGATCCGAAGCTCACTGCCGCACCCATTCCAAGAAGATAACCTAATAACCCGCCCAAAACACTTAATATGCCCGCCTCAGTAAGAACGATTTGGATAATGTGGCGTTTCCTGAAACCGATAGCCCGTAAGATACCGATTTCTCGGGTTCGTTCCTCAACTGAGGATTTCATAGTCATAGTTATAACTAAACTACTGGCTAGGAAGAGTATTAAGGAGACGATTCTGGCAAATAGGTTGAACCTATTTATCGTATCATTTCGTGATTCTAGGGTTGATCTTAGGGCGGTAATTTTGGTCCCGGGTAGTATGGCTGTTAACTGTTTGGTGACTTCATCGATCGGACAAGTATAACAAAAAGCGGCGGCTTCTATGAGACTAATGGCATTTGGTCTATTAGACAGTTTTTGGAGCACAGCTAAGTCGATAAACACAGCCTGGTCGTTTTCCGTCGAACCTGTAGGCTGGATAACCCCTGCCACTTTAAAATCTTGTCCTTTGATCGTTATAGTTTGTTTAGGGCTAAGACCTAGGGAACGAGCAGCGTCACTCCCTAATATAACTTCGTTGGCAGTTGGAATTTGGTTTTTGGCAAGGCCATCGAGCTTCCACCATTTTTTAAGATGCAATTCCTGAGGAAAATTGACTCCAAGTAATAGAATCTCTTGTCCCTTGATTTTAGTGTCTACTAAAAGTTTGGGAGCTATTGTGGCCAACGTCTCCTTATTTTTAATCGTTTTCATCAGTGGGATGAGGGACATGTCTAGTTGATTGATCTGAGTGGGAGCTTCGACTGTTATACCTCCGAAGGTCATGGCTTCCCCAGTGTCTGGGAGGATGAGGATATTGGAACCGAATTGATCAAGTTTGTTGGCAACATCTACTTTCATGGCTTGGGTTGTTGTATAGAGGAAGATAATCGAAGCCACCCCAATAATGACACTGAGAACCAATAAAGCGGAGCGCATTTTACGGCGGCGCAGGTTTTGAAGCGCTATATCTGTTAAACGCATATACTTTTCCCCCTTAGGCCTCTTCAGGAATTGGAACTAAAACACCATCACGAATATAAACTGAGCGGGAGACCCATGCTAGATTTTCTTTGTTATGAGTCACCATAATGATGGTTAACCCGTCCTGGTTAAGGGCTTGAAATAATTCCAACAATTCCATTGCCGTTTTTGAGTCCAGACTACCTGTGGGCTCATCGGCAAAGATAATAGTTGGCTCATTAACGATCGCCCTAGCAATAGCGACTCGATTTTGCTCGCCGCCGGATAATTGATTGGGTAATCGTAGAGATTTGGTACCTAAGCCGACTTTAGCGAGGACGGTTTGAGCCATATCTCGTTGTTCTCTTCCCGGGCGGGCGGTTATAGCCAGAGGGAGCATGACATTTTCAATGGCAGTAAGATAGGGAATTAATTGATATTGTTGGAAAACAAAGCCGACGTACTCATGCCGAAAGTCGGCTAATCGTTCGGGTGCTAAAGCATAAACATCAATATCATCGATAATAAGTTTACCAGAGGTGGGTGGATTTAATCCTCCAAGAATACTGAGTAAGGTGCTTTTGCCAGAACCAGAAGGGCCCATTAAAGCTAGGAACTCTCCTTCAGCAATCTGTAAATTAACATTTGTTAGGGCCTCAACAACACCGTCTCCACCCCTATAGGTTTTGGTGACCTCGCAGACCTTGATTAAGGACATTTAGCTATTCCCCCTAAATCATAAGAAATATAAGAGCGGTAAGAGTAAAGAGAAATTCAAGAATGACTCCACGATTGTTAGAATGAACGCACTCGTATAAACGAGTGCGCTTGAGTGTTAAAGATAAAATTGTTGCCAATATTTTTGGACTAAACTCTAGGAGACCAGGCATCTAGTACGGCTTGTGGAATCTCAAGGTTATCACCGTCTAAAGTGTACTTCAATTCTTGAGGCGGATAGGTTTGGCAACCACCGCTTATTCCTTTGAGCGTTTGGAGATCCCAGGTTGTTCCGCAAGTGTTACAAATGAGCTGATTTCCGGAAATATGAAAGGAGGTACCTTTACAAGGTTCACAGAAGCTTACAGCTACCATTACTTTACCGTCAGGTTGAATAAAAGCTGTCAACGGAACAGTCTTGCCGTTAGCTTTGTACTCTGTGCGAATAAACTTTTTTTCCTTTAATGTACTTAGCGTGGTAACAAGTTCCTTTCCATTTTCAACCTTGCTATCCAGGACCGTTTGTTCTAGTTTATCGTTAGGGCTATAATTCACGGTCTTGCCAATATCTGCGGCTGCTTTGACAGAGGCACTTGGTTTATCATTATTACCAAATAGGAAATAGGATCCAATGATAACCAGAACGGCTACAATGCCAACTATACTATAAAGCCCTGCTTTGCTTTTCTTTGGTTGGGTAAATTTGTGGTTTTTTTCTTCACGTTTATTGGTCATCAGTATCTCCTTCTTGTTTGATCTTATTTCTACAATTTAACCAAGTGCCAGAAGAAGTCTCCCACTTCCACTGAATCATCGAGCGAAGCGAGTTCGCTGGTACCAATAATTCAATTATAGAGTGTTTCATCAGTTTTTTAAACAGGAATAGTTTGGATCTTTACGTTTATATAAAATTTATCAATATTTCACCCTACATGCGCATTCCCATTCTTACTGTAAACGTAAGGAAATTCAAAATACCAAAGAGCAAGATGACCACCAAATACGGCATAGCAACTGATAAGGCTTTACTCGAACCATAATTCGATTTAGCAATCCGATAGGCAGTGTAAAGAGAACCGAGAGTTCCGACGATGACTAGGAAGTACTGCATAACTTGAATCGTCGGATCAGAAACGAAGTCAGTCGGTCCCTCTAAATGCACTCCAAAGAGTCCCATGAACGTGTAAT
>PKWS01000378.1:2736-5641 GCA_003132105.1 Desulfosporosinus sp. | reverse complement strand
AATTGTGAAAATATTTTTTATCAATTTATGATTGCCCCGAGATTTGCTGAAGAGACTCTACGGGCATACCTCTGAAGTAGATGGGAAGCTTTTTTCTGAACAGGGACAAAATTCTCTCGACGAACTGCTAATTCTTCCTGTCCAACCAGAAGGTCAAGCCGCCTACTTTCAAGATCAATAACAACGCGATCACCGTTTTGAACAAATGCAATTGGGCCTCCAGCATAAGCTTCAGGAGAGATATATCCTGCAGAGATTCCCCCTGATGCTCCAGAAAAGCGACCATCCGTTAAAATCGCCTTGCCTCCATGAACTTGTAAAAATTCGGTGACACGGTGTAACTCCCTCATACCGGGGCCACCAGCTGGTCCTTCATAACGTACCACCAGGATTTCTTCCGGGCTAACATTATCCGCCGCTAAACATTCCTCCTCTGAATTAAACACCCGAGCTAACCCCTCGAAGTGAGTTGCCGAACCACTGATCGCGGACCGCTTAAGGAGTGCTCCGTCTGGGGCTAAGCTGCCATATAACACGACCAACCCGCCCTCTGGTTGAAGCGGATTTTCCAAGGTATGTATGAGTTCTCCGATATCTTTAACTTCGCGCAAATTGTCCCGCACCGTTTGCCCTGTTACAGTGATAATGTCCGTATGCAGAAGAGGTTCCAGACGTTTCATCACAGCCGGCGTCCCTCCCGCCCTGTGAATATCAACGACCGTGTGATCTTGGTCATTGGGAACGACTGCCGTTAATAAAGGGGTAACCCGACTTAATCGGTCGAAATCTTGCAAGGTGAGATCAACGTCGACTTCTTTCGCCAAGGCTAAGAGGTGGAGTACCGCATTCAAGGATCCGCCAATGGCTAACAAAACCTTAATCGCATTTTCGAAGGCTTCTTTGCTCAAAATTTGCTTAGGTAAAATTCCAGCTTGGATGAGTTTGACCACCTGGATTCCGGATTCTTCTGCTAGGCTAAAGCGTAGAGAACTTTGCGCTGGCACAAGCCCATTTCCCGGTAGGGATAATCCTATGGCCTCTGTCAGCATACCCATCGTATTTGCAGTCCCGAGATAAGGACAAATTCCCGGACCAGGATAATATTTGAGGGTCTCTGCCACTAGCGCTTTCTCGTCAATTTCTCCCCGTAGAAAGCTCTGGCGTGCTGCTTTAGAATCCCGAGGCTTGATTTCCGGCACACTCGGCCCCGCTGAGACAAGAATACTGGGGAAGTTAATTCGTGCCGCCGCCATCATCAGGGCTGGTACGATCTTATCGCAGGAACCGAGCAACACCATGCCATCAAATATGTCGTGGCTTAGAATCATAGTCTCCACTGAATCAGCAATCAATTCCCGACTGGGAAGTACATAATTCATACCACAGTGTCCCTGGGTAATTCCATCACAAATAGCAATCGTGTTAAACTCCAGCGGTGTACCCCCTGCTTGGATAATTCCACGTTTGACGTGTTCTGCTAGTTCTCTTAGCGGAGCATGTCCAGGGACAATTTCATTCCAAGTGTTGACTACCGCAACGATCGGGCGGTCCAGATCCTCGTAACGAGCCCCTGCTGAACACAAATGTGCCTTGGCAATGGCTCGCTGAAAAGGTGGAAGTTGATTTAGACGATTTGTCATAGAGACTCTCCCCTTTGTGCAAATTCCTGAAGTTTTAGGTAGGCACTGTCTCCTAAAATGACTAGTTCTTTAAAAAGAGTATACCCGTCCTGGTAACGAGCAATCCTCGCCTCATCCGGCTGTTCTACATGAGCAAGTGGAACAAGCTTGGCACATTCCTCTAACGAGTTGATTTGTCCTAAAGCATACCAAGCCAGGAAAGCACCCCCTAGAGCCGATCCCTGAGAGTGTTCGAGAACCCCTAATGGCTTACCTAGCACGTCCGCCAGAATCTTTACCCAAACCTCAGATTTAGTAAAGCCGCCAGTCGCACGGATTTCTGAGACCGGTCCCGTTAAATCCGCAAGCAATTCAACAACTGAATTGAGCTGATAACAGATGCCCTCAAGTAACGCCCGTACTAGATGGTCACGACTATGATTTAGCTTCAGGCCCCAGAAACTTCCGGATAGATCCTCGCGCCAGAACGGTGCCCGTTCTCCTGTAAGATATGGCAGACAAAAAAGGCCGTCTGAACCTGGTGCAACTTTACTGACCCCTTGGCTCATCAGTTCATAGAAAGTGTTAGGTTCTCCTCTATCTAACAAAATCCCCTGCAACCAGCGCAGGACAATTCCTCCGTTATTGATGGGCCCACCGACAATATAGTGACTCTCATCCACATGATAACAAAAGAGTCTACCCTGAGGATCCAACTTCGGAACGTTTACCATCCCTCGGACAGCCCCGCTCGTCCCAATGGAAATGGCTAAAGAACCCGGATAAACAGCCCCTACCCCTAAATTGGCAAGGGCTCCATCACTAGCGCCAGCGACGACCCGGATGTTTTCTCCTAGTCCTAACTTTTCGGTCAGTTCCGGTCTGACACACCCCAAAATATCTGTAGTTTTTACCAGCCTAGGCAACTGCTCGCGGGTCACCCCACACCAACCCATGGCTTCCTGATCCCAATCCCGAGTGAAAAGATTATAAAGCCCGCTGGCCGAGGCGAGAGATTCATCGATTACCCACTCGCCCAGCAAATCAAACAAGATCAAGGACTTTAGATCTGCCCAAAGTTTTGCCCTTCGAAAGATCTCCGGCTCATTTTCTCTGAACCATGCCAGCTTGACCAGTGGCGACATTGCATGGATCGGGGTGCCAGTTTTTTGATACAAGGAATTTCCTTGATTGCTAGAACGCAATTGTCCAGCTTCACCCTCAGCCCGCTGGTCAGCCCAAATCACCAGATGGGTAATCGGTTGATTAAACTCATCGATTGCCAC
>PKWS01000378.1:0-2705 GCA_003132105.1 Desulfosporosinus sp. | reverse complement strand
GACAATACTTGTTGAGTTGCCTGATGAAAAGCTTTCAATACCTTCTGCGGATCCTGTTCTACAAAACCTGACTGGGTCTGAATCAAAGGATAGCTACTACTGGATTCGCGAACCAGCTCTACCTCTCCGTTAAAAATCGTCGCTTTGACACTAGACGTTCCCACGTCAACACTTAGAATCCATTCCCGTTGCTTCACTGATCCCCCACCTTGCTTTACCTCATCTAGGAAACATACTATTTATCCAATTTCAAGATACCCACTTCTATAAGTGGGTGTTTCACGTTATACACTAAAACCTTTTTAAAGCAATTACTTCACGAATTTTTTGTAGATTTTCCAGAAGAATATCCTGCCGGAGCAAGGAAACTCCAACAAACAACGTATCGATAATACTCAGTTGGGCAATTCGGGACGACATTGCTTCACTGCGATAATGAGATTCTCGACTGGAAGAAAGCAAACAGATATCGCTCTCTTTAGTAACGGGTGATTTAGAATAATTAGTTAAACAAATGGTCACTGCACCTGCTTGACGCGCTGTTTTGATGGATTGCACGATATCTATGTTACTCCCCGAGTGACTAATCGCCATAACAACCGCTCCCGGCTGCAAAAGCCGAGCCGAAATAACCTGCATATGTGGATCGGTTAGAGCAATACACGGAATTCCGACGCGAATAAACTTGTGGTACGCATCCATTGCAATCGGCGCCGATCCTCCCAAACCATAAAACTCAATCCTTGTCGCCTGATGCAGCGTCTGAACAGCCTTTTCCAAACTTTTTTCATCAACAAGTGTTAAGGTGTCTTGGAGAGCCTCCATATTAGACTGAAAGACCTTGGCAGCGATTGTCAATAAATTATCGTCGGGGGTGATCTCCTGATGGATGTTTTGTAAGGGTTTGACCAAATCACTGGCAAGAGAAATTTTGAAAGCCTGGTAACCACCATATCCTAATCGTTTACACAAGCGAAAAATAGTTGCCTCTGCACTCTGCGCAAATTCTGCCAGTTCAGTAATAGAAAGATGAATGATTTGATTCGGGTTTTTTAGAATATAACTGGCCACCCGACTTTCCGCGGACTTTAAGGATGGTAGTATCCCCCTAATACGGACAAGACAACCTTGTAGAAGATTTTCGTCCATGCTTTTCCCCCATTTTAATTGGTATGGTTACTTAACCAAAGAGCCATAAACAAATGAACTGCCCCATCCAAACGTCGAGGATTATACCCTGTTATTTCAGTGATCCGATCTAAGCGATAGGTCAACGTATTTCTGTGAATATATAAGGCCCGCGCCGAGTCTGCAACACTCATATCTTTTTCTAGGAAAACTCTGAGTGTATCCAACAATTCTTTGTTTAAGTGACCAAGAACCTCCTGGATATACTCTTGTCCAACAATCGATCGAGTCTCCATTAAAAGCGCGGCTATGCCCACATTCCACGCGGCTAAACCGAGTGAACTGATAAAAAAGCGACGGTGTAGCACAGTTAATTTCCGTACTTCTAAAAAACCTGCCCATATATCCTCTTCGATCACTTGTCCCACGAAGACCGTTGCCAAAATACCCAGCTCATCCGCTAATAAGGCGTGAATCTGCTCAATCAAAACATCTCCGTAGGCTTTTTGTTCCACTAACCCAATCTCACTTTGGTCAAGAGGAACATAGAGAAATAGATCGGGCTCTAGAACCCAACGTACGGGTGCCTGAGGGAAAAGGTTTTCCAGCACCTCGACTACCTCAGGACTCCATGTTGAACAGTGAATAAGTACTGGAAAGCCTAGAGATAGACCCGTTAGTTGACAAGCTCCGACCTTAGCTGCGAATGTCCCTGTATCCCATTGCTCTATGAGTGCAGTGTTGAGTAGTTTTTCCCAGGTCCAAGATTCATGAACTACTTGTTCACTGCCTGTCAGTCCTTCAAATATTTCTCGTGCCAAGGCTTGTAAAAGGCGAGTTGTAAAGGGTGCTGCCTCTACACTTCCTAGATTATAGACCAGCTCAACTAGTTCATCTCCACCCTGAACTTCTAGAGTCATTAATTGTTCCAGAACTTCATCATCAAAAGAATCATCCCTAGAGGATTGGCCCTGCGAACCAACCCAAAAGAGCAAACCCGTTGCGTCGGAAAGACGTCGAGCTAACACCTGTGCTTTTTCTAGTAGACTTCCATCATTTTGGAGCATGTTATACTTCATCTTAGCATTTCTTTCCTTTGCCTGCCCAACCTTATGGCTACAGCTACTCATATTCTATCACTCTAATGGATGTAACCCAATACTCAATGAAGTATGAATAATTTAATCAATANNTTTACTCATATCAAAGGCCACTTTATGAATCTGTTGTGGTTTTGACTGGCTCGTCGCTTCTACCCTGGCAATTAAGTTTTCTCCGTTGATTGTAAAATGAATATAGTTTTCCGCTCCCAGAGGTTCGACGACATCCACCTGTACGTTAACCGTCCAATCCGGATGTTCCTCCAGATACGAAATATCGTCATTAATGGACTCAGGGCGAATACCCATGATGATTTCCTTCCCCAGATAAGGGGTCAAGGCCTCTCGACGTTCCACAAATGTTGGTAGACGAAGTTCCTTGTTCACGAGCCAGAGTTGACCATTTTCTTCGATCAGTGTTACCCGTAAAAAATTCATGGCTGGTGAACCGATGAACCCGGCAACAAACATATTGCA
>PKWS01000089.1 GCA_003132105.1 Desulfosporosinus sp. | reverse complement strand
TCCCGCCGAAACGTCTCTTTTTTGATCATATCTTTCAAATCTCGGTTTGTGGCTGCGATGACTCGGATATCAGCCTTGACGGTCCTAGTTCCACCGACCCGTTCAAACTCCTTTTCTTGTAAGACTCGTAATAATTTTGCTTGCATATTGAGGCTCATATCCCCGATTTCATCCAGAAAAATTGTACCACTATGGGCTAGTTCAAACTTACCGAGTTTGCCCCCCTTCTTAGCCCCTGTAAAAGCACCCTCTTCATACCCAAACAATTCGCTCTCCAGCAAAGCCTCAGGAATTGCAGCACAGTTCACCTTGATCATCGGTTTATCCTGGCGCTGGCTAGAATTATGGACAGCCCTGGCTAATACTTCTTTGCCAACTCCACTTTCACCAAGAATTAACACAGTACTGTCTGTACGCGCCACTTTAGCCGCTAATATTAAGGTTTCCTTCAGACGACTGTTTTGTCCCACGTATTCCTTGAAGGAAATGGGTAATAGCTCCCACTGGTCTAACTGCTCTTTAAAATAATCTGCGACACCTTTTGTTAGTTGCAGCTCACGATTTAATTGAACAACTTCTGTTATATTCTTAAAAATTGAAACGGCTCCAATAATATTTCCGCCATCATATAAAGGAAACGAACTTCCAACCACATCAATCTTAAGAGAATCCAAATAATCTCTACCGTTATTACTGACCTTCCCCGTGCGTAGTGCAGTGATTGTCTTCGCGTCAGGTTCGATTATGTCCAGCCTTCGACCCAACACTTTGGCAACTGGCACTCCTAAAATCTTTGCATAAGCCTCGTTGGCATAAACAATTGTCGTATCCAAATCGATAACAAGTACTACGTCATTAATGTTATTCAGAATTTCAAATAAGAGTTTACGATCCCATTGAGGAATAATACTGGTTGTCACAGCATGGGCTCCTACAATCATTTTCATCCCCCGTTTTTATTGTATCTTTTGTAAACATTATACAGGAGCTTGTGTTTTTAAGTAAAGAGAATATTTATAATATTTGTATTATTCAAGCACTATTTTAATTACTTCAGGCTCGCAAATGTTATCAGCTAGTCTTACATGCCGTATTCCACCCTTTTATAACCCATAAAAAAAGGCTTTACAAAGCAAATAGCCCTAATTAAAAATTAGGACTATTCAACCATTAAGTTCTCATTTTTAAAGGTATCGGTTTAGGGGAGGTTTAAAACTTGCCAAGGATTTCTTGAACGATTCCTGGAACTTCAAAGGGCAACTCTACTACTCTTGCACCCGCTAAAGTCAAGGCGTTTACTTTGCCCTCATAGGTTCCATTACCCCGTTCAATTATGGCTCCCGCGTGTCCCATCCGCTTTCCTGGAGGTGCGCTTTTTCCGGCTATATACGCTACCACCGGCTTAGTCATGCCTTTAATATACTGAGAGGCCTCTTCCTCAGCATTACCACCAATTTCTCCAATTAAAACAACCACCTTGGTTTCTGGATCTTGCTCAAACATCCTTAATACATCCACAAAGGTAAGACCCACTACCCGATCCCCACCCATACCCACTACTGTTGACTGACCGATGCCCTGAGTGGTAAGGTTCCCAACGATTTCGTAAGTTAGGGTTCCTGAACGAGCCACAACGCCCACAGATCCGGGAATAAAAAACTGATTGGGTGGAATACCCATCTTACTTTTTCCTGAGGACACGATGCCAAATGTATTCGGACCAATAACGACAGCATTGACACGTTTTGCATAAGCGACAATCGCCATTTCATCATGTACTGGGATGTGCTCAGTCACCACCACAACAACCTTTACGCCCGCTTCCAACGCTTCCAAGGCAGCGTCCTTTGCAAAAGGAGCTGGTATAAAGATGACGGACGCATCAATTCGGTGGTCCTCACATGCCGCTCGAACACTGTCATAGACTGGTACGCCTTCAATGATGGTTCCGCCCTTTCCAGGGGAAGTGCCGGCGATGATTTTGGTACCGTATGCTAACATTTGCTTTGTATGGAAAATGCCTTGTTTGCCGGATATACCTTGGACCACTACATTCGTATTTTCATCAATTATGATGGCCACTTTCTTGACCTCCTTTTCAAACGACCTAAATGCTCTCGTGACTCGAACTCTATTTTGCCAGCTCAACTGCTTTTTTGATGGCATCCTGCATAAAATCATAGGCTTCAATGCCCACTTCTTTGAGGATAGCTCGTCCAGCTTCCTGATTAGTTCCCACTAAACGAATAACCACAGGAACTGGGATGCCTACTTTCCTTTTGACAGATGCAAATGCCCTTGCCACATCATCACAACGTGTGATTCCGCCGAATATATTGATGACGATCGATTTAGGGTTTCTCGACAGGATGAGTTCCAGGGCCTTGGCCGTGCCCTCCTCACCTGTTCCACCTCCAGCATCTAGAAAGTTTGCCGGTTTTCCTCCGTAATATACAATCGTATCCAAAGTCCCCATCGTAATGCCCGCACCGTTAGCCATAACTCCAATATCGCCGTCCAGTTCCACAAAGGAAAGACCCAGCTCGTGCGCAGCCTGTTCGACGAC
Organism: Desulfosporosinus sp.; assembly: GCA_003132105.1. Classification (GTDB taxonomy): domain Bacteria; phylum Bacillota; class Desulfitobacteriia; order Desulfitobacteriales; family Desulfitobacteriaceae; genus Desulfosporosinus. The sequence goes on along the minus strand of PKWS01000089.1, from coordinate 6,910 downwards.
GGTGCGTTCTTCCACCAGAGGAAGATCTCGTTGTCGATAGAGTGCCTCGTCGTCTATGGTTACCTTGGCATCTGCAGCTATAACTTTTTCACCGCTGATCACTAAGGGATTGATTTCAACAAGGTCAGCATCTTTTTGGGTGAAAACTTTGTATAAGGTGACAATGATCTTGACCAGTTCTTTAGCTTGGGGAGTGTTCAAAGCAATACCCATTCTTCTAACGACATCATTGGCAATGAACCCTTGCATACCCAGTTCTACATCAATATATTTTTTAATAATGTACTCTTCAGCAACATCTTCAATATCCATACCGCCATGGGACGAAGCGATCAGCACAGGTTTTTTAGCGGCTGCATCGATCGTGATGGACAAATAAAGTTCCTGGTCGATTTGAAGTTTTTCTTCTACAAGGAGAATGTTCACCGGCAGACCCTGGATAGTCATACCAAAAAGTTCCTCAGCTGCGGCTCTTGCCTCTTCTGGATTATCAACGAACTTAATTCCTCCAGCTTTACCACGCTTACCAGACAAAACCTGGGACTTGATCACCACCGGACCACCAATCTCTCTTGCAACTTGGATAGCCTCATCTGGATTACTAACCATTCGCCCCTTTGGAACTGGAAGTCCGAACTCGGCGAAAATTTCCTTTCCCATGTATTCGAACATTTTCACGGTTCAAATCTCTCCCCTCTTCAATTAACGTTATTCAAGTACGTCTATCTGAACCACTCCCGACATGACTCTCTGCGTTTTGTCGTTCAATGCTTCTATATCACATTTCAAAGTGTTTTCCGACCGTTCTCTAATAAAACCTGAGAACTTGATCTTATCCCCCGGACGAACCATATGTTCGAAGCGCACTTCAAGCTTGCTGATTCTCCCCTCTTCACCGATCCAATTTGTAAGCGCAGCTGCCATTTGAGCCATGGTTAGCATGCCATGGGCAATCACTCCCCCCAAGCCAGCTTGGCGCGCATAGGTATCATCAAGATGAATGGGATTAAAATCTCCTGAAGCCTCAGCATACTGACGCACTTGCGCGTGTGTGGGAACCCATTCCTTCTCAGGAAGTCTATCGGAAATTTTATAATCTAGGAGATTTTTCACCTATCTTCCCCCTTTGACGGCGCAATCAACGTCGCGCTGCTTGAAAACACTAATTCGCCAGCCAAATCACAACCTGTCGTCTCGAAAACTACAAACGTCATTTTCCCCAGCTTTCCGAAGCGTTCATAAACATCCTTAATACACCTCTTGCACATAAGAGCATCCCCTACATAGAGTTGTCGATGATAAGTAAATTTCTGTTCTCCGTGGATCATACCAGGAATAGGCAATTCAACTCCAGGAATTCCAGACTGCTTCAAAGTTACTACAAACGTTGGGGGCACTCGATCATTAAACGGAGTCCCCGTGGCATCGGTAAACCTTCGTACTTCCTCTGGTCTTATTCTTATTAATACAGGCTCACTCTCCCGACCAATTGCTTCTTTCCCAAACATACGACGCCACCTTTCTCTCCCTACAGCTCAATCTTCTGTCCGTCTTTCTTTCAATAAAAAACCCTTTTGTAAAGGCACTTGCAAGAACCGCGCCACATCTCTATGAACGATTATCCAAGAACTTCAGATTCTTAACTCCTACAATTGCGACGAGGCGTAACCGTGTATTTCTTACGAGTAATGTAATGTTGTCGACGATTTTAATACATTTGCAACTATGCGTTAAACGCAGAACGTCCCGACTCATAGTTTAGAGTTCGCTGAAATTATCCCATGTTTTAAAACTATACACATTGTTTACATATCATACGAGTTTAGGATCTTCAATAACCATACTCTGTAAATTATAAGTAGCTAAGAATATCCCCCTTTTTAATTAATACTTCCTTTGAATATGATAAGGGGCATACCACAAGTCCTAGACAAATTTGTGGGCTTCGTGATTCTTTGTTATGATGGTGGTACCTTTCCCAAAAAAGCAGAGCCTTTCACTCATATATGGTGAAAGGCTCTGCTTTTTTTATAATATTTACATGTGTACTAGGGGGTTTAAAAATTGCTTAACAGGCTTTATTACAGTCCCTTTAGCGCAAATACATCATATAATTTTAGATACTTTTAGCACAATTTGCGTACTTGATTCAAGATTCTGAAGACAGGCGGCGATTTCCTGAGTTGCTGCTGCCTGTGTTAAGGAAACATCCGATACTTCTTCAATCTTTTTCAAGAGATGATCAACTTTATTATTAATGGAAGAAATAAGCTTTTTGGTATCATCGACTGATTTCGCACTATTTTCAGCCATTTTGCGGATTTCATCCGCTACAACAGCAAAACCTCTCCCGACTTCACCTGCTCTTGCCGCCTCAATCGCAGCATTCAGTCCTAGGAGTCTTGAATTTTTGGCTACATGATTAATAAAATCCAATATATGATTGGTTTGTGCGATCAGTTGTACTATCTCTTGAGTTTCACCTAAAACCTCTGATACATTATTGGCCAGTTGCACCGCCGAGGATGATATTTCGTCTGTAGTAGCAGTAAGTTGTTCTGTTGAAGATGAAATATTTTCAATTGCTTCTTGTAAAGCATCTTGATTTTTTAAGCTTAGTGCAAGAGTTAAGGTTCCTATAATATTGCCTTCATAATTCTTTAAAGGAATAGTTGAAGATTTAAATGCTACGCCATAGACCTCTTTAGGTATGATGCCAATTAGTTGATTACCTGTTTGTAGTACGATGGGAATATTTCCTGCATTGGGGAAAGGTTTCCCAACCAATTCAGATACTGTAGCCACAGCCTCTTCACCCATAAAGTAGTGTTTAAACTTCTCTTTATCAGTTACTGCAATTGTATTCTCTATCGGTATCACCTTATGAAATAAGGACGCCATTTCTCCAATGACTTCGAAAAATTGATCATCGCTGATGTCTGTTAATCCTTCATTGTTTTTCATAGTCATACCTCTTTCAATAAAATTGGCCTTTCCTTTAACAAACTGATAAATAAGTTTTGTTACACCCCTCTTTTTCTACCCAGTTAACTATATCATACATATAAGATATTTTATGAACAATATGTAGTCACAAAATCCAAAAAGGCTATGTCTATTAAGCAAATGACGATAACCTTTTTGTGTGTATGTTCTTACTTATTCCTGTTAATTCTTTTACCGTAAAAGGTCTAATTTTTTAGCTTCTTGGGTCAATTCTTCCCGGAAATCGGGATGAGCGATGCTGATTAGCTTCTCCGCTCGTTGCCATACTGTCAACCCTTTTATATAGACCATTCCATACTCTGTCACAACATATTGAACCGTAGAACGGGTATCCGTAACCACCGCGCCCAACGTTAGCAGGGGTCTAATGCGGGAATGTTTTTTCCCTTTCGAGTCGGTATGGGTTGAAGGCATACAAATAAAACTTCTACCACCCTTGGAATTATAAGCTATATCTACGAAATCTAATTGTCCCCCTGCTCCACTGATCATTTTAGACCCTTTCGATTCCGAACATACTTGCCCAGTAAGATCGATTTCGACTGCACCATTAATGGATACAACATTATCATTCATACAGCCTATCCCTCGATCATTGGTATAGTCCACAGGGTAGATCGCGCATTCGGGGTTATTATCAATAAAGTCATAGAGTTTTTGGGTTCCAGCGGCGAAGGTATAAACCATCCGTCCGATATCGATTTGCTTATTCCTGCCAGTAATTTTTCCGGCTTCTGCCAAATTCACGATACTATCACACAGCATCTCCGTATGAATCCCTAGATCTTTTAAATCGGACTTAGCAATCAACTGCCCCAAGCAATTTGGCAACGAGCCTATTCCAAGTTGCAGACAATCTCCATCTCTGAGTTCCGCGAGCACAAGCTTCGCAATTGCATGATCTTCTTCCTCTGGCTCTTCATTAGCAATTTGTGGCATGCCAGTATGTCCGCCTTCGACTATGTAAGTCACTTCGGACACATGAAAATTATTATCGTACCCACCGTGGGCATAAGGCATGTCCTCATTAACCTCAACGATAACTATTTCGGCAACTTCCAAAGCGGCACGGAAATGGGAAGCCGTCGGTCCAAGATTGAAATACCCGTGTTTGTCCATAGGAGCGACTTGAACCATCAGGATTCGACAGTCCCGGTTTGTGCGGACATAGCGAGGGGCCTCAGAGTACTTCATCGGAGTATAGAAAACTTTCCTTGTTTTCCCATACATACGGTCAAGGCCAGTCAGGTGAGTAGAATTCCATGTACTATGCGCTCCAGTGGGATCTGCATAATGCACAGCGTGAGGACGCGTCGAAACCCCGTTTACTATTATAATATCGTTAAGTTCAGGAATACGCTTAGCGAAGGCAGCGTCCAGGACCGGTACAGTGTTTACCCCAAATGTATACTGGATCCAATCCCCGTTCTTAACAGTGCTCACCGCTTTCTCAGCGGATACGAGCTTACTTTGGTATTCTTCTACCCATTTGGTCATCGAAATTTTCCTCCCTCGGTAATTAGGACTATCTCACTCATTCTCTGAGACTTGCATTCTCCATCGTTTTTGAATATGATTCATTTGGGAGTACCGATTGTACACTTTCTAGAGGGTCGCCGTCAGCTGACACCTAGTATAGTGCAAGGCGGTTCTCCCTCCCTTTTTCTAAGAATATTTTCAATTGATTACCGGGATGCTCCTGATCTCTATTGAACTCCATCTTTTCTATTCCTACACCCTCTTATAAGCTAAGCCTATTCCACTGACCAGTCAGCGAGATTGAAACCCGTTTTCCCCTTATATCGATCAAACAGGTAGTTTCGAAAACGCAGATACTCGTTATAATCACAGTCGATTCCCTCTTCAGCCAATACTTCTGTTAATTTTTTCAGATCAGGCGGGCATCCCCAAAGTGGGATGGACTTTTTTATATTGGCATTGTTTTTATTTGAGTGACAGGCACACTTGCCAAAGAGAATGGAATTATCAAAACCAGTAGAAGCCACCTGTTGCTTGCCACTTACTACCTCAACATTCGGGAAAGACTCCCCTTTAAAAGCGGAAGAGAGAAGGATCAACAGGGGGTTAAATTGCACCGAACAGCCCGTGCACAAGCTACTATCATACTTGCGAATCGCGAGCCCGGTGATACCACGTTTTTCAAAACCAGCCGGACCGGTATTGTCTGCTGACCACTCAAAATCATGTTCTACATATTTCTGATGATCTGCAATACTTTCCCCTTTTACTTCGTAATCTTCTATTTCCAAGCTGTACCCGTGATCTTTGGCATAGTTAGTCAGATGATCTACCTCTTTTGCTGGATAACCTAGTATGGCAGCCCCCACCACGTCACAGGCAAACGAATCACGAGACGCTATCAACAAATCCTTTCTAAAAGCCTTCCCAGTGGGACCAGGGCCTTTTTCCAAAGTATAAAGACCATCAATGATGGTCAAAGCCACTGGTAACTTTTCAATGATGCGGGGAAACGAAAGGCTAAGTTCTCCGTCCCCCACGCCGTGACAAAACTGTTTAGATTTTTTACTGAGGCATCCTTTAAGGTTTTTGATACCTAGAGACACCTTTGCTTGATTATGGGTTTTTAATACAGGAACGTTGATAATCTTGTCTGCTTCCAAAGCTTGTTTGGCTATATCTAGTACAAACCCATCCCCATAATCAGTTGGTACAAACTCTCCCTGGTTAAAGTCCACTAATTTGACTCCATATCGCTCCTGCAATTTTTTATATCCCAAAGCCTCATAAACAACTTCACCCTGAGGTTTTAGCTTAGGTAGGGAGCCTTCGCCAATGGTTAAATCTCTGAAGCCATGTTCGGCCAAGATGCGAACCAGGGCACCGATCACAGCGCTTGTAGTAACTACACCGTATGGAGGAAATGGCAGGTCAAAATCCCAACTAACAATGTTTGGTTTAATTAGGATTCTGTCATTAGTATTTAACCCTCCCAGCCCATCACTTAATCTCAAACTCTCCTGAAGAGACTTATAAACATCGGTTACTTTCACGATTGATACGCATGCTTTTGCCATTAAGATTTCCCTCATTTCTTTGGATTGGTGGAATAATCCCATTCTTCATTTAGATCCCTGTGGATAAGGAATATTTTTAGAAGTATGAATTTTCGGAATTTTACAAGCGCAATTATCCCTTGAAAATCTTCGGCCGGTTTCCAATTTTCAATATTCAGAGAATTCATCCACTACTTCTATTGCAAAAGTTGTGCCAACTGTATATAAAACAAAAAACCCTCCGAGCCAGCAAACCAGCCTCCAGAGGGTTATATAGTTGTATAAAATTGATACAAACTGAGTTCTGTTATCTATCTTCCAGTATACAAAACACACAACTTAGATTCACCAATAATCTCTCTATTTGGTGTTAGCTACGACGATTCACAGCTGGCCCTACCCCTCTATACCATATCTGCGCAACTTATCATAAAATGCTCGTCTCGAAATGCCCAATGCCTTCATAGCGGTTGTTCGGTTACTATAAGTGGCCAAGGCCGACAAAATTAACTCCTTTTCGACCCTGCCTACGATCTCCTTTACATTGAAGGGATTATCCTTATTACTCTGCTTGTCTTCATGGATCGGAATTATGTGTGCAGGCAAGTGATGAACTTCAATGGACCCGTTGCTACACACTATACTCGCATGTTCTATGACATTTTGCAATTCCCGGATGTTACCTGGCCAGTCATAGGCCTGGAGAAGCCTCATGACTTGGGGAGATAGTGTCAGCTCATGACCCACTTCTCGTGCGAACTTATCTTGGAATGTTTTAGCCAGGGCCATAAGGTCGTCTTTTCGCTCGCGTAACGGAGTAAGTTGAAGAGGAACTATATTCAAGCGATAGTATAAGTCCCGCCGAAACG
>PKWS01000201.1:721-7439 GCA_003132105.1 Desulfosporosinus sp. | reverse complement strand
CGGACACCCCTTTATCGATGCACGATGATCGAGGCTCGAAGTTCGAATTCGTGCATTGTAGTTCGTAGTTCGTAGCCTAATATCGTGCATCGTGCATCGTGCATCGAGTCTAGCCCCAATACCACTCAAAAATTCGTGTCTCCCAGAATAACGCGAAGATTGCTCCCAATGCAAGATAGGGCCCAAAGGGGATCTGTTGACGAAAGCGCTTTCGACCTGCAAAGAGAAGGAAAATTCCTATGAACGCTCCCATAAAACTCCCCATAAAAATTGCAAGAAAGATAGAGGGGAAACCTAAGAATGCGCCCAGTGCAGCAACCAGCTTTACATCCCCAAGTCCCATTCCTTGCGGATAAACTCGGGCAATGATCCAGAATAAGCCCCCTGCGCCCAAAGCACTGAGCACGCTCTCCCATCCGCTCGGGTTTCCCGGTATGAGAAAAGCTCCTAATAATCCGATTCCCAAAAGGGGAAGGGTAAGGACATCGGGCAAACGGAACGTATCCAGATCAATAAAGGATAAGGCCATGAGCACAGCGACAAAAACTAGGTTCAAGAGTAATCGAGCCGGGTGAGTCTCCGCACTAAAGCTTAACGTTGCAGTAATAAAGAAGAGGATCCCTGTAAGAAGTTCCACAACGGGATAGCGCCAGGAAATACGTGCTTGACAGTTGCGACACTGCCCTTTCTGGATCAGAAAGCTGATAACTGGAATGAGTTCCCAAGCCCTAAGGGCATGTCCACAAGCGGGACAGTGAGAACCGGGTGTAACAATGGATTCCCCACGGGGGACACGATAAATGACTACGTTCAGAAAACTACCAATCAGGAGTCCTAAGAGTCCGATTGTTATACTCATAAAATACAAGGACGAGTCCCCTTTTCTTGTTAGATTTTTGCACTTGTTACAGTGTTTGAGTTATACAATATCATTGCTAATTAGCGGACGTCCAGAGAACATTAGCGAGACCTTCATCATACGCCCGGACTTCAGCGGCCAAGCCATTGTCTGACAAGTAAATCATGATCGTGTTCGTTTTGATGTCAGGAATGATAAATTGCGTATTATCTGCATCTGCAGTTAGCGCGGCAACTCCAAAACCCTTATTCCCATCAGAGACAACCTGCTGCGTTGTTGACTTGTCCAACTTACTAATATATTTGGGAATAAGTTTTGCATTGACCACTATCCCATCGTTACTAACAGTCAATTCTCCAGTTTTTAGATACACTCCATTTTCAACTTGATAACGGTCCATGGCTGATTTTACCTCGTGCGCAGTTGCGACATCTGCTTTTCGCCGTGCGTTTGCAGCACTTGACGCCAATTTAGGAATTGCTACAGCGCCCAAGACGCCAATAATAATGATCACAGCAAGCACTTCAAGTAGTGTAAATCCGTTCTCGCGCTTAATATACTTCATCTCAATTCCCCTCCTTCCTATTCAAAACGGCCCCTACGTCAAATGATCTCAAGTATAGCTGACCTCTGACTTCTGTTATTCAAGATGTGAACTGAGATCAAAGATAGGAAGCATTACCCCACTTGCAACTAGACCGATCAACCCAGCTAAAACGAGAATAAGTGCTGGTTCAATCATACGCATGAGCCGATCGAGCTGATCCTCGAGCTCACGGCGAAACATTTGTGTGACAAAGTGGAGCATCCGATCCAACTGTCCAGCTTCCTCTGCGACCGCGATCATTTCCGCACCCTCCTTGGGAAAAACCCGACTCGCACGCAACAAAGGTGCCATGCGTTTTCCCTGCCGAACACTTAGAACGAGCTGGTTAGTTAACTCCAGCATTTCAGGGCTACGCAACGTGCCTGCCGTTAAGCGCAGGGCTTCCAGCAAGGGAATTCCGGCAGATAACAAGCGTTCTAAAATCCGGCTGAATTGAACCAAATCACGAAGGCGATAGACCTTTCCGAGAAGGGGAAGGCGTCCAAGTGAACGTTCCAGGCGCATTTTCCAAAGATTTGGTTTAGTGAGTCTCAGAACCAGCAAGCCACTGGTGATCAACCCCATTCCGCTCCACAAAACCACAGGGATTTTGCGACCACAGGCAAAAATGACTCTAGTCAAAAAGGGCAAGTCCGCGCCCATACTCCTAAAGAGTTTTTCGTACATTGGAAGCACCCAAACCGAGAGTACGTAGAGTACAACGACCACAGCAAAAAACAAAAGCATCGGATAGGCAAGAGCGGCCTTGATCTTTTTCTGATAAACGTGTTCCAGATCTAACTCATCTGCTACCTCACTGAGAACTTTTCCCAGTGTTCCTGTGTATTCACCGGCTTTAATAATGGAGAGTACAAATGAGTTAGGGGATGGATGCAGGAGGGATAAGGCTTCCGACAAGTCGCTACCTGCTTCCACACGTTCTTTGACACTCTTCCATTGTTCTAGTTGAAGTGTTAATTTTTCTTCATGAAAGGTCATCATCTCCAAGGCTTGAAGCAAGGGAATCCCTGCTTCCAATAAAGTAGCTAACCGACGGGCGAAATGGCTCCACTGCATCTTCGCTCTTGCCTGAAAAGCTACGCTTTGCCAATCCCAACTCGTTCGAATACCCACCGGGAAGTATCCTTCATTTCTTAAGCGCGTTTGAACCTCTGATAGCTCTTTCCCCACCCATACCCCATGCTGAATGATTCCATTCTCGTCAACAGCCTTCCAGACAAAACGTTGCTTACTCATCTTCTTAAGCTCTCCGGACTCTGCAACTTTTCCTGAGCAACTTCATAAGAAATGAGACCCTTTTGCACTAAGTCCATAATGGCTTTATCCATGGTTTGCATACCTAGCTTGGCATTCGTCTGGATAACGGTCGGTAGTTGATGGGTTTTTCCCTCACGAATGAGGCTACGAACAGCTGGCGTTGCCAACATGACCTCAATGGCCGCCACACGCCCTTGGTGATCTGACCTAGGAAACAATTGTTGAGACATTATCCCCTGTAAGACGGCAGCCAGTTGCACGCGAATTTGCTGCTGTTGATGGGGCGGAAAGACATCAATCATTCGATCCACTGATTGGGTCGCATCATTCGTATGAAGGGTACTGAAAACCAAGTGCCCAGTTTCAGCGGCGGTAACTGCGGTTGCAATGGTTTCTAGATCTCGCATCTCCCCAACCAGAATTACATCGGGATCTTGCCGTAAAACAGCGCGCAACGCGTTGGTGAATGACTGAGTATCGTTACCGATTTCACGTTGATTCACTAAACTCAATTTATGCCCGTGCAAATATTCGATCGGGTCTTCAATGGTTACAATGTGACAAGCCCTCGTACGATTAATGTAGTCAACTAAAGAAGCAAGAGTCGTCGATTTACCACTTCCAGTTGGGCCAGTCACCAACACCAACCCTTTATGTAACTTAGCTAACTCAATACTTACCGGCGGAAGCCCCAAGCTTTCTGGGCTGGGAATGACAAAGGGAATCAAACGAATAACCACCGAGGTGGATTCCCGCTGTCGAAAAACGTTAACCCGATATCGTCCAACCCCAGGCAAACTATACGCTAGATCCAGTTCGCCGTATTCGGCAAATCGTTTTGCCTGTTGGTCATTCATCAGAAAATGGGCAAACGTTTCTAAATCTGCATGAGAAAATTTTTCCGTTTGAAGTTGAACCATCGAGCCATCAATACGCAGAACTGGAGGACTCTCCACCGTCAAATGGATATCGGAAGCCTTCTGTTCTCCAGCCAGATGCAAAAGTTCTTCAAGTGCAAGCATCTCTTTTTTCTCCTCTTACCCTTCAATTCTAGAGACAGCATGTAGTACTTCTTCCACTGTCGTAAATCCTTGGATTACCTTTAACAACCCATCTTCAAAGACTGTGAGCATTCCTGAAACCATCGCCTGTTGCTCAATGTCCCTAGAATTATGTCGAGAAAGTACAAGTTCCTTGATCTCTTGATTATATAGTAAAAACTCATGAATCCCAATCCTGCCTCGAAACCCAGTTCCAAGACATTCTGGGCATCCGTTGGAGCGATAAAGCATGGTAATAGATGCTGGTAATCGAAGTGCTGTTTTCTCTGCCGCAGATACTGGGTATGCCGTTTTACAGTGTTCACACAACCGGCGAACCAAGCGTTGGGATAAGACCCCACTAACAGCTGACGCCAGCAAATACGGTTCTATCCCCATATCCATAAGTCGAGCCAACGCCTCTGCGGCTGTATTGGTATGTAGCGTCGATAAAACCAAATGTCCTGTGAGAGAAGCAGTGATGGCAATTCTGGCTGTTTCTTCATCACGGATTTCACCGATCATGATCACATCTGGGTCTTGCCGCAAGATATGCCTCAATCCGACAGCAAAACTAAGTCCAGCAGGAAGATTGACTTGAACTTGGTTTACCCCTGAAAGTTGGTATTCAACAGGCTCTTCAATTGAAATGATGTTTTGTTCCTCGGCATTTAGTTCCCTGAGCAATGCATAAAGGGTTGTGGTTTTACCGCTTCCCGTTGGCCCTACAACCAAGATTAAACCGTTCGTTCGTTTTAACAAGACTTGTACCCCTGATTCGACCTCTGAACGCATACCTAAGCCACTGAGCGGACGTTGAGCCATCTTTGGATCAAGAATACGCACAACGATTTTTTCTCCATAAACAATAGGCATCGAGGACATCCGAACGTCTACACTCCGAAGCCCTGCACTAAACGTCATTCGGCCATCCTGAGGAATTCGGCGTTCTGCAACATCCATTTGCGCCATGACTTTTAAACAGGAAACAATACTGCGAGCAGTGTTCGTTGCGAGGACATGCTTCTTAATGAGTTTACCGTCTATGCGATAGCGCACCACAAAATCATTTTTGCGAGGTTCCCAATGAATATCGCTTACCCCTTGCACAACCGCCTCGTGCAACACAGAATGGACCAATTTAAGCGTGGGCGCATCTTCTTCCTGAGAATCGGCCTCGGTGGACTTAATCAACCAAACAGCCGGATCTTCTAAGGTTATGTCCGCAAGATGAGCAAGTCGGGCAACCGATTGCTCCACCGTTAAAAACTGTCGAATTGCGGTTTGGATTTCCTCGGTCTTTGCAAAGACTGGCTCAACCTCTAACCCGGTGAACATCCGGACATCCCGGAGGGCACGTTCATTAGTGGGGTCTGACATGGCGACTCTTAAGATCCCCAAACGTTGTTCAAATGGGATAAGGGTATAGCGACGCGCCATTTCTTCGGGAATTAGTCCTGCAATCCCTGTGTCAATAATGACTTGGGTCAAAGAAATCTCTGGGATACCCAGATATCTGCGGACGGCTTCGGCTAACCTCGCTTTGGGCAATACGCCCATACGCTCAAGAACCTCACCAATCGGTTCTCCACTTTCCAGCGCAACTTCTAATCCTCCCGCCAATTCCTTAGCTTCAATATAGTTATTGGCCAGGAGAAACTGACCAAATTCATGATGTTTTTTCATGATTATCTATGTAGCTCCTGATAGCCATTCATGATCCACTTCCCGGTATCTAACTGAAGTATTTCCTCAACTTTTCGAACAGCCAATCCAGAATGTCCCTCAGAAGTCACTTTATACCCTCCTCCACTCAACTCAATCACGATATCCACACGCCCGGTAGCTAAAGATAAGCTCCCCCGCCGCAGTCCGGAGTTAACAATCAGATGAGCTTTCGCCCACTCAATTCCCCCCTCAGCCACGTAAAGGGCCTGACGGCTTTGTGCAACACGTCTTACCATTCGGTTCTCCGCATTTGCCTTCAGATAACCTTCCATCCCCAGCCCTGAAAAAGTCGTCAAAAGGATGAGGATAAGAAGGCTGACATAACCCGCTGACCTGTACTTACTGAAGACACTGGAAAATAAGTTCGTCTCCGAGCGACCCCACGCCACGTCACAATTTGTCCATCCACACTCGCTTCCAATAAAATGTCCCACAACCCTGGTTCCCCCTCCACACATTCCCACCTTGTTATATAACTCGCTATCGGTTGAGAAATTCCCAGGTGTTTCCAATAAAGATCCTTTGTTCCATCCCGATCTAAGTCTTCAATGAAATACGAATCAAACGTAGGTACTAAATTGGCTTCATCTGGCATCGGCAAAACCTTTAATACTGCAGTATCTTTAACCCATTCCACAGTTTTCGCCATGCGAATCGCATCGGAAACGGTTTTTCCGGCTGTCATAACAGAATAGTGCCCCTCCAAATGATTTTCAAGGGTACGCGCTCCCCGCCATTGATCCGTTAAAAACCGCAGGGAAGTCATAAGTAAAATTCCGGAGATTAATAAGGCAAATAAAACTTCCAAGAGCGTAAAACCTCGTTCAGCATAAAACTCGCCCCTATTCAACAGCATAAAGGCTTTCCAGTTTGTACCGGGCAGAGTTTCCCCGTTCAGTCCAACGCACTTCCACACTGACTCTTAAAAGTTGTGGAATATCATCCCAATTCGACACTATCACCCAATGGAATTTCCCTTCATTTCCTTCCACCGTCCCACCTGGTATGCAGGCTTGCGTAGCAATATTAGCCCTCCAAGCATGAACCGCCAACTGCTCCAGTTTTTTCTGGGCAAGATTAGCTCCATCCATCAGGCTTGCCGCTTGCCGTGCTTCAGAAACCGCTCCCTCTGTCAAACCAAAGAGCACAGCAAACCCTAAGGAAAAAAGAAACAGGGCCAGCAACACATCAAACAGCACATACCCTCGCGAGGCCTTTGTTTTGTCC
>PKWS01000201.1:0-661 GCA_003132105.1 Desulfosporosinus sp. | reverse complement strand
ATCTGATAAACTTTAGTAGCATTAAAGGGATTTATGGGGATTTCGTCCAGATAAGGACCACGCCATCCACTCACACCCATCGGAGAGTGAACCAATTCCGAAACACTTAGCGGATAAGTCCCGACATCAATCCGATAAAGTTGTGTAGCTCCTTCAACTTTTTCCTTGTTAGCTAGGTCGACACGAATCCGAATCTGATTCGTCGCTGAACTAAAATGGGGAGTGACCAGGGTCAGAATAACTCCCATTAGAAAAAGAACCAATAGAAGTTCCCATAATGTAAAACCGGATTGACAATTTTCCTCTTTTGCCCACCTCATACTCCCACTTACAATAATATTCACCACCATGTCCCAAGATATAGTTCAGTTACCTCATTTTTCCTTTTTTAACTTCTCTATTCCTTTTGAAACTCCTGCAACCGTCGACGTATCTTTATAAAAAATATGACTATTTGCTGTTTTCTCTAAATAACCTCCAAATTTTCCCGATAACCGCTACGATTTCCTTACGTATAAAGGGAACTTACTTCAGGTGGAGTTTTAACTCCATCTGAAGTTTAGTTGAACTTATCCAGTGGCGCTTAGCCATCGGATAAAGAAAACTTGGCTAGCGATAAACCTTCAGGCGCCATCGCTAGCCTTAGTTGCACTTATGCAGC
>PKWS01000422.1 GCA_003132105.1 Desulfosporosinus sp. | reverse complement strand
CTGAAATGAACGTAACAATCCCCGATAATAATGCAATAAGGAAGTTTGAAAGAAAAGGAATACGAATTTTTTGGACTCCGTAACTAACACCTACTCCAAAGTTGTCAAGATTAGCCGCAAGTCCTAATAATAGCGCGGATATTATGTGCATTAGAGTTTCCCCCTTGAAAGATTGAATTTGTGATTTGACTCTACTTTATGCAAGGGGAAAAGCTGTCGTGCTATGTCAGTGGTTGACAAATCAGTGAGAATAACTTACAATAAGCAAAGCTAATTTAATAGGTTTTTTCTTCGTTAGGTGAGGCTCCTGTATGAACATAGGCCACTGCCCGGAAATGTCGAGAGACGCCAATGGGTAGAACAGGTATTACCGGATTAAGGTTTTACATAATGTGGCTGAATTCTGATTCTACGTTATACAGTGCCAAAGCTCAGACGAGTGGAGGAAAGTGAGTTTCTTTTTGTGTACGTGCATAACAAAGCTTTCCATTGTCTTGGAAAGCTTTGTTTTTTTTGCGGTTAAGGAGGGTACTTGAGTCCAGATGAGGATGACCTTAAGTATCACATCCCCATAAGAGGGGAAATATAATACTCTTAGCATTGAAAACGGCATAACCTTTTATTTCCCTAAAAAAAAGGAGGTGGTTTTATGGACGCAGGTCCTGAACGAAGTAGGAATAATTCACCATACCAAAACACGATTCATAAAACCACTTTGATATTGGGGGGATAAGGATGGAGCTTTTAACAGATCTTTTTGTTAGTGAACTTATCGGTAAATATATTGTCGATCGCAGTGGCCGCAAACTTGGTAAAGTTAGGGATGTCTGGGTAGATCCCGAGAATCCATTCCCGGTTGTTCGTGGTCTGATGATACGTCATGAAGGGGAACTCAAAGTAATTCCCTGGCAAGATATTTATATGCTGAGTCAACGGGTTGTCGCACTACAGGTGATTAATTCCGATGTGCACTTTGAAAAGGTGTCCAAAAAGCAATTTTACACAAGTGGGATATTGGATCGGCAAATTGTAGATATGAATGGAGCCAAACTTGTACGGGTTAACGATATTAAATTAGCTGGAGACAGCAATGGGGTTCATATTGTGTCTATTGATGTCAGCCTTGTTGGTATGTTACGCAGACTTCTCCCTAGAGGATGGGTTAGGATACAGACAAGCACTAGATGGCTACAGCCACACTTCATTACGTGGGACATGGTTCAATCTTTAACAAGTGATGGCGAAAGCTTAGCTCTACGTGTCTCTGCTGACAAGTTGTCTAAAATGCATCCAGCTGATTTGGCTGATATCATGGAAAATATTAGCCATAAAGAACGATTGGAACTGTTTTGTTGCTTGGATCCCGAAACAGCGGCTAACACATTGGCTGAAGTTGACCTAGATATGCAAGTATCAATTCTTAGGCAGATGGATAAGGAGCGGGCTGCCGATATTCTTGAAGAGATGGATCAAGACGAGGCAGTGGATCTGTTGTCTGAGATGAGTGAAGACGATTTGGATCAGCTATTAAGCTTAATGGAAGATGAAGCGGCTTCTGATTTACGTGAACTACTGGAATATGACGAAGGAACTGCGGGCAGTCTGATGACAACTGATTTCTTGGTGTTCTCGGAAGAGCTTACGGCTGATGGAGTCATTCAACGTCTAAGAGAATTAGCCCCTGAGGCAGATTATATTTACTATTTATATGTGGTTGACTCCGTAGGAAGTTTGAAGGGAGTCGTATCGCTGCGCGAACTTATTATTGCTTCGTCTGAATCAAAGATTAGCGAGTTAATGCATACAAAAGTTATTAGTGTCTCAGCCGAGGAGGACGAGAAACAAATTCGGCGCTTATTTACTAAATATGGTCTAATGGCTCTTCCAGTAACCGATGAATCAGAAAAAGTGATAGGAATTATTACAGTAGATGATGTGCTCTCTATAAAAAGGTAGAACAAACATGTGAACGATTCTCAGAAATTAGTTAAAGGAAGGAAGTGAGATAAATGTGGAAGAATAAATTTTCATGGCGTAATATCTTAATGTTTCTGGCTGTTGTAGGGCCCGGTATTATCACGGCCAATGTGGATAACGATGCTGGTGGAATCACAACCTACGCGGTGGCAGGCGCTAAGTTTGGTTATAAGTTCCTTTGGGTTTTCGTACCTATGACATTAGCATTGATCGTTGTCCAAGAGATGAGCGCCCGTATGGGGGCAGTTACAGGCAAAGGGCTTGCGGATTTAATTCGTGAGAACTTCGGAGTACGGTTGACGATATTTATTCTGATAGGGCTGCTCATTGCAGATATTGGAAACACAGTATCAGAGTTTGCCGGAGTTGCTTCCAGTATGGAGGTCTTCGGGGTAAGTAAATACATCACCGTTCCGTTAGGTGCGCTCCTCGTATGGCTCTTGGTTGTTAAAGGGACATACCGTCGTGTAGAGAGAGTTTTCCTAATTGCCAGTGCGTTTTTCTTGACCTATATTTTCGCCGGCTTTCTAGCCCACCCGAATTGGAGTGAGGTGGCAAAAGCTACATTNNACAAATTCTGAATATATTGCGATGTTTGTTGGTTTGGTGGGTACTACAATCGCTCCGTGGATGCAGTTCTATATTCAATCAGCCATCGTGGAGAAAGGAATTACAGTTAAAGATTATAAGTTTTCACGCTTGGATGTCATTATAGGATGTTTCATCACGGATATCGTGGCTATATTTATTATTGTCACGACTGCAGCTACAATGCATACGGCGGGTATTTCCATCAATGATGCTAAAGATGCTGCCATTGCTTTGCGACCACTAGCTGGTCAATATGCTTCTGTACTATTTGCCTTTGGGCTTTTTAACGCGTCAATTTTCGCGGCAACAATATTACCTTTAGCCACTGCTTACTATGTTTGTGAAGCCTTAGGGTTCGAAGCAGGAGTTGATAAGTCCTTCTCCGAGGCTCCACAGTTTTACAGCTTGTATACGACCATTATTATCTTAGGGGCGCTAATCATCCTCATTCCCAATGCGCCGTTAGTTTTAATAATGCTCTGGTCTCAAGTCATAAATGGAGTTCTTTTGCCGTTTGTCCTCGTATTTATGCTTGTTCTAATTAACAATAAGAACATCATGGGAACGTATACAAACTCAAAATTCTTTAATTGGGTTGCCTGGGGTACAACAGTGATTATGGTGAGCCTTACACTGCTATTGGTTATAACCTCACTTTGGCCAAACCTTTTGGGATGATTCTTGCTGTATTTTTGTTTCATAAAAAAGGACCATTCTCCAACTAAATGGAGAATGGTCCTTAAATTCTTCCTGAATTTCAGAGAAAGAAATCATTTAGAAGATTACGCCTAAAGCGATAAGAATCAGAATTGCTACTGCAATGATACCTACGCCAACGCCACGACCAACGCCATAAGCTGCAACTGGAGCGACATGGGGATGACAACATGCTCCACCCATACCGTAACCTGAACCACCATAACCCATTCCGTACATCAATATTTCCCCCTTTCTAATTTATTTAGAATACGATTCCCATTGCGATAAGCAGAAGAATAATTACGACAACAANNATTCCTTCTCCAAAACGGTTTCTTGGTCTGCAATCATCTACATCAACAGCTCCGAATGCCATATGCATTTCCTCCTTTACCAGAGATAATTCATAATATGAATAAAATGGAGGATGTGGAACTAATTAGTAATTTAATCCATCTTAGATTATAAGATGTTTCTAAGATTAAGCTTTTCTGTGTCTGCTATGTGCTCGATTAACTGCTCTAAGGCTGCAACCTCCCCGAGAGAAAGGGGGACATTTTGTGTTACAATATACTTATCTAGTCGTTTTAGGCTAATGTCGATCTTGTCAATCTCTTGATGGTCAAGGAGAATGGACCACCAGGGTTTACTTTTATCCCAATGTTGTTGGGTAGTATTCAATTTTTTTTGGGCAGCGGCCCATACCTGGGTGGAGATCGATTGTTCCACCGTCGCAAGTTGAGAGCCAAGAGTTTGAGCCGTACTCTGGATATACCGATAGGATGTGAACGAACCACCTAGTAATAAAACTACAATAGTAAAGATCGTAGTAAGGGTGCGCAATTGGTTTCACCTCGTTCTTTCTGTGCTAAAGTTTTAAAGATCGTTTCTTGGCTTGAACGAAGAGAGTATCCGAAGAATCCAGGCTGGCTAAGAAGACATCTTCAACACGGTCGATTTTTTGTTTCTTAAGCTCTTTTTTTAACCATGTCAGATCTTTATTCCCTTGTTGGAGATTTTTATGATTGAGGTTGCCGTCCATAATAAGAGTCAGCGGTAGTCCTTCGAATTGGGTTTTTAACATAAAATCCTTGGGAATCGTGGGTCTATTTTGGGACTTTGGAAAAACGCTCAATTGTCCATTGGTTTCAAGCACAGCGAATTCAACATCCGCGATGTTTGGTACATTCTTAATGCGTAGCTCTTCGAGCAAGTCAGTGAGGTTATAACGATTTTTCTTTAATTCATCTTCTAATATTTTTCCCCGTTCGATCAGAATACTTGGTGTACCACAAATTATCGTCCTTGCCCGTTCACTTTTTAAGGAAATCCCCGCTAAGGTTAAACTTGTTAAGAGAAGCACCATAATGGGAATAATACCACTGAGCAGAGGAATGCCGACATTCTCACTGGGGATGGCGGCAAGTTCTGAAATCATAATGATCACGACCAGCTCAAAAGGTTGCAACTGGCCGATTTCTCTCTTTCCCATCAGACGGAGGGCTATAATAACAAATGTGTAAAGAATGAGGGTTCTGAGCACAACAATGATCATCTTTGTACCTCCTTTTTAAATTATTATTGCGATGCTTGTCGTTTAATTGAAGCATGTCGTAAAGGTTATTTTACCCTGCAATGATGTGAGTTATCCCCTATCTATCCATTCGTATTGACCATAATTTGGTGAATTTCTTACTTCACGCTATAATGGTCAATAAACAGAGTTTCCTGGTCGCCTTAGTTGCTCAGGACGTTCTTCCATCTTTCAGGGCAAAACAGTCAAACAGGGAGGTTTGTTTGTGGAACAATTGAATGTGCTGATCTTTTCGGCGTCGTTTGGCGCCGGGCATGTGCGAGCTGCAGACGCGATCATTGAAGCATTGCGTGAAAAGGACCCTAATGTAAAAATTACTCATTTGGATTTCGGCACTTTTTTAAGCAAGACGTTTAATTCTGTGGTCAAGAATACTTACATTGAAGTCATTAAACATACTCCCAAACTATGGGGTAAGTTCTACTACCGCACGTCGAAGATTCCCCCGAATTCTTTATTGCAACGCTTTTTGAATGGCCTAGGGCGGCGAGAATTTGTGAAATTTATTCAGGTTTTGCAACCTGATCTTGTGATCTGCACTTATCCTACGGTGGCGGGAGTTTTGGCTCAACAGAGGCTGAAAGGAATTTTGAACGTCCCTTTGGTGACGATTGTGACAGACTATGCGGTGCACAGCCAGTGGATCCACCCGGGGGTTGACCATTATATTGTAGGGTGCGAAGGGGTATATGAAGGGTTGGTGGCCCGTGGAATTAATCCCCAATCAATTCGAATTACCGGAATTCCAGTGAGCCCTAAGTTTGAATGGAAATTGGATCGCCAGAAGATATTGAAGAGGTTCAACATGAATCCCAACCTCCCTACGGTCTTGGTGATGGGCGGTGCGTATGGTGTTTTGGGTGGGGCTAAATGGATCTGCAAAATTCTATCTGAGACCGCAATCCCTGTGCAAACCATCGTGGTTTGTGGAAATGATGAGAAATTATATAAGGCTCTAGATCCTTTGGTCGAGGAAGGTAAGAACCCAGTGGTGCGTTTTGGTTTTGTAAGAAATGTTGAAGAATTGATGAGTGCAGCGGATATGATTATTACCAAGGCAGGAGGCCTCACAGTCACAGAAGCCTTGACGAAGCGGTTACCTTTAGTTATTTTTAGACCGATTCCAGGACAGGAAGAGGAAAATGCCAAGTATCTAGAGGCCATGGGGGCTGGACGGACAGCAAAAAGTGAAGAAGAGCTGGAAAAAATTATCTTCCATCTTCTTAAACATTCCAAGGACTTGGAACGGATGCGCAGGGCAGCCGCCAAAGCAGTTCCAGGACGCGCTGCAGAACTGGCAGTCGAGGGAATCCTACAACTCTTGGAAAATCGTCAGAACACACAGAGGATCGGCTAAGTGCTGGATATGCCTTCTTTTCACAAGCGCTTTGGCTTTTGCAGTAAGGTAGTCGTATAATAAGTAAGTAAGTAAGTAAGTAGATAGAGGAGAGCAAGACATGATTTGGGGATATGTCTTTCTAGGGTGTGTTCTGACAGGAGTGGCTTTATATACAGTTATCCCTGACTTCTTCCTCCATCGCTTGGGGATGGGAAGTTGGAAGCGCCAGTTCAGCCCGGGCGTGGCGCTTACATTTGATGATGGACCGGATCCGATAGTTACCCCACGTGTGCTTGAGGTTTTAAAACGACATAACATTTCCGCGACCTTCTTTGTAGTTGCTGAAAAGGCTAAAATGTATCCGGAACTCATTCAACAAATGCAAGCAGAAGGGCATCAGATTGGAGTACATTCTCTCACCCATCGCTATGCATGGTTCTCCTCGCCTTGGAAAACTGCACGTGAATGGACAGAAAGCGTTCGTCTATTGGAACAGCTCACAGCGACTAAAATAAGCTGGATGCGTCCACCTTGGGGGACGTTTAACCTCATGACATGGTGGTGGCTGAAAAAGCATAAAATGAGAGCAGTCTTATGGAATGTTGAGGGGCATGATTGGGAGTCTCGACGCTCACCCGAAGAAATTACAGCGCGGATACTGAGCAAGGTTAACGAGGGGGCAATCGTAGTTCTGCATGACAGTGGCGGGAAACGCGGTGCTCCAGAAAATACCCTAATCGCTTTGGAACAGTTGGGTGATCGGATCGCTCATGGGCTGAAATTACCCTTTGTCCCCTTGGAATTTCCTGACTGGCCTATTGGGCAAAGGTTATCGTTTAGAGTCTGGGAAACGTGGGAGCATTACTATGCTAAGAGGCATAGTGTGGAACGGATTGATGCTACCAATATTTTTCGTTTAGAAAAAACGGTGTATGAAGGACCTAACCTTTATGCAGAGGATGGGGAGCTATTAGCGGAAAAAGGGGACCCTGTGGCAGAAATCCATCTGGATAATATTCGGCTCCAAGCCAAAGGCCGGGATATGCAGAAAACTGCGCTCAAGGTCATGCGCCAAATCCGCGAATCATTGCCGGGTCTGGCCCAGTATGTGGCGGAAGACCCGACTTATGACAACATAAAGGTTTTTGTGGCCGAGACATTACTTTACCGCGGGGTTAAAGGGCTTGGATTTACAGTTCAAGAGTTACCTGACACCTTGAAAAGCCAGGGAGTTGCTTGGTTGCAAAAGATGATTATGCGTGTTTATCATCCCGAAGGAAAAAATCGCAAAAACGGACGACTGGGGAACAAGACGAAGTTGGTCTGGATTAGTCGTGGGGGGTTGCTCGCTAATCTTGAATTTGATTACAGCCAGTAAGTCTGGTATGATTGATTAGTATTTTCTATAGATCAATTTTTGGATCAATTTTGCAAAGGCCTTTATGGGGATGTATTTCGCTTAAGCAGGGTTTGTAGTCATTAAAAAACGGCAAGACTATCGAAGTATCCCACAGTTGCCTTGCACATAGAGTAAATAGTGTTTTAAGGGGGAGAATATATGTCAGTCGCAGTAGAAAAATTAGAAAAAAATGTTGTAGCTTTAGAAGTGACCGTAGATGCAGAAAAATTTGTACTAGCGGTGAACCAAGCTGCCAAGACTTTGGCTAAAAAGGTGAATGTCCCTGGGTTCCGTAAGGGTAAAGCACCGCGACGGATGGTTGAACTTCATGTGGGGAAGGAAGCTCTTTACGACGAAGCGTTGGATCATTTGATCGGAGCAGCTTACGCTGAAGCGGTTGTAGAAAGCGGCATTAAGCCGGTGGATCGACCTTCAGTTGACTTAGTACAGATCGAAGAGGGAAAAGACCTTATTTTCAAAGCAAAAGTAAGCGTCAAGCCTGAAGTTGAACTAGGAGAATATATTGGACTACATATTGAACAAGATGCAGCTAGCGTAACGGACGAGCAAGTGACCGAAGAACTAAAAAATCAACAGCAACAACACGCCCGTCTCATTACACTTGACGAAGGCAGGGTTGAAAACGATGATTCCGTTACCGTTGACTTTGAAGGATTTACAGGCGATGTTGCCTTCGTGGGCGGAAAAGCGGAGAATTATGAATTAGTTATTGGTTCGGGTACCTTCATTCCTGGTTTTGAAGAAGGTTTAATTGGAGCTGAAATCGGACAACATGTAAATGTCAACGTTACCTTCCCAGATGAATATCATAGTGAAGAGCTAGCAGGAAAAGAAGCTATGTTTAAAACAGACATCAAAAAAATCCAACGCAAAGAATTATCGTCACTAGATGACGAATTCGCCAAAGATGTTAGCGAATTTGAAACGCTTGATGAATTGAAAACCGACATCCGGAATAAGTTATTAAAGAATCGTGAAATGCAAGTTAAAGAAGATCATTCTAAGGCGATCATTTCTAAAGTGGTAGACAATGCCAGCGTCGAAATTCCTGAAGTCATGTTTACTGAACGAATCAAAGCTATGGTGGAGGATTTAAAACGTAATCTAGCTCTGCAGGGAATGACAGTTGAGCAGTATTACGAGTTTACCAACTCGACAGAGGAAGTTATGCTAGAACGCCTTCGCCCTCAAGCAGCGGAAAGCGTCAAAACAGATTTAGTTTTAGAAGCTATTTCTAAGACAGAAGGAATTGAGATCACGGAAGACGAAGTAGACGAAGAGATCCAAAAACTAGGTGAGCGTCATAAGCAAGACGCAAAATTGCTCAAGAAGTCCCTCAATGCGCGTGGGGAGCTCCAGTTCTATAAACAAAGTTTGATCAGTGAGAAAACGGTCAAATTTTTAATAGAACAAAACGCATAGTCAACACGTGGGGGAAATTCTAAGGGATAGAGGTGAGAGGATGGCAAAGTACACAGATGATAAAAATCAACTAAAATGTTCATTTTGCGGTAAAACTCAGGAGCAGGTGAAGAAATTAGTTGCCGGTCCAGGCGTATACATTTGTGATGAATGCATTGAACTCTGCAATGAGATTGTTGAGGAAGAGCTGACTGACGACTTGGGCGTTGAAATTGGAGAAATTCTGAAACCCAAGGAAATCCGGGCAATTATTGATCAATATGTGATTGGCCAAGATCAAGCGAAAAAAGCACTTTCAGTAGCAGTATATAACCATTATAAACGGATTAACCTAGGCATGAAAATTGATGATGTTGAATTGCAAAAGTCAAACATCATTATGCTAGGACCCACTGGTTCAGGAAAGACTTTGCTGGCCTCGACGCTAGCTAAAGTCCTTAATGTTCCCTTTGCCATAGCAGATGCCACGTCACTCACAGAAGCAGGGTACGTGGGTGAGGATGTAGAGAATATTCTCCTCAAATTAATTCAAGCCGCTGACTATGATGTGGAAAAGGCAGAAAAGGGTATTATTTACATCGATGAAATCGATAAGATTGCCCGTAAATCTGAAAACCCTTCTATAACTCGGGATGTTTCTGGGGAAGGAGTTCAGCAGGCCTTACTAAAAATTCTTGAAGGAACGGTTGCCAGCGTGCCGCCACAAGGTGGACGCAAACATCCGCACCAGGAATTTATTCAGTTAGATACCACGAATATTCTCTTCATTGTCGGAGGAGCTTTTGACGGGATTGAAAAAATTATCCAAAACCGGTCAGGACAAAAGACCATGGGCTTTGGGGCAACTATCCAAAATAAAACCGATATGAATGTTGGTGAAGTTTTAAAATTAATTTTGCCAGCAGACCTTCAGAGATTCGGGCTAATCCCTGAGTTTGTAGGACGTTTACCTGTGATAGTAACTCTTGAGGCGTTAGATGAAGCGGCGTTAGTGCGCATCTTGACAGAGCCCAAGAATGCCCTGGTCAAGCAATACCAAAAGCTGATGGAGATTGATGGTGTAACCTTGGAGTTCAAAGAAGCAGCACTCTCTTCGATCGCCACTGAAGCGATTCGTCGCAATACCGGAGCACGGGGCTTAAGGGCCATTGTGGAGGATATCATGCTCAACGTGATGTATGATTTGCCCTCGCGCAATGATGTTACGAAATGCGTCGTCACCCAGGACGTGGTCTTGAAGAAAGAAGAACCACTTCTCGTCGTGGCTGAAAAGCCCAAAAAAAGCAAGAAGGAAGAATCCGCATAAACCATATAGGAAACTTACTTCAGGTGGAGTATTAACTCCATCTGAAGTTTAGTTGAACTTATCCAGGGGCTTAGCGCCACTTATCTCCCACTTAAGAAGTGGGAGTGTTAGTGGCGGTTAGCCATCGGATAAAACGATCGATTCACCGGTGCAGCTACAACAGCTACTCCGGTGTTATTTTTTTCCTGCTTTGTGGCAATACTAACACAAGTGAGATTGCTTAAGGATAGGGAGGAAAAGAGGATATGAATGGACTCAGCGGTTTAGTCATGGTTGTTCAGTTGGTTTTCGCTGTCGTCATAGGGCTATATTTTTGGGGGATGCTCAAATCTCAACAAGGGAATAAAGTCTCGGTTGAACGAGAGTCACGTAAGGAACTTGAAAAATTACAACAAATGCGAAAGATTGCTTTAACCACGCCTTTGTCTGAAAGAACTCGTCCCACTCATTTTGAGGAGATCATCGGGCAAAAAGAGGGAATTAAAGCCTTGCGAGCCGCCTTATGCGGTCCGAACCCGCAGCATGTGCTGATTTATGGAGCTCCTGGCGTCGGCAAAACTGCTGCCGCTCGGTTAATATTAGAAGAAGCCAAGAAGAATTCCCTTTCCCCATTTAAAGAAAACGCCCATTTCACCGAAATCGACGGGGCGACTGCACGTTTTGATGAGCGAGGGATCGCCGATCCCTTAATTGGCTCAGTACATGACCCGATTTACCAAGGAGCCGGAGCCATGGGGTTAGCGGGAATTCCTCAACCGAAACAAGGAGCAGTCACCAAAGCACACGGCGGAATTCTATTTATCGATGAGATTGGAGAACTTCATCCGATTCAAATTAACAAGCTCTTAAAAGTCTTAGAGGACCGCAAAGTGATTCTCGAAAGCGCTTATTATAGCTCGGAAGACCCCAATATTCCACAACATATCCACGATATCTTTCAAAATGGCCTTCCAGCAGATTTCCGTCTTGTGGGGGCGACCACCCGAAGTCCAGAT
Organism: Desulfosporosinus sp.; assembly: GCA_003132105.1. GTDB lineage: Bacteria > Bacillota > Desulfitobacteriia > Desulfitobacteriales > Desulfitobacteriaceae > Desulfosporosinus. The sequence goes on along the minus strand of PKWS01000422.1, from coordinate 2,708 downwards.
CAAATCCCGCCTGCGATCCGTTCTCGGTGCATGGAGGTGTATTTCCGGGGTTTGCTTCCCAATGAAATCGCGGAAATCGCCCGTGTAGCCGCTGCAAAGATGGAAATGCCCTTTACTCCAGCCGCAATCGATGTCATCAAACAATTTGCCTCTAATGGCCGTGAGGCCGTCAATATGGTCCAGTTAGCTGCCGGGGTTGCTTTAACAGATCGGTTAGCTCAGGTCGACGTAGATATTGTGGAATGGGTTGTCACAACCGGGCAATATGTGCCTCGGCCAGATAAAAAAGTGCCGACAGAAGCTAGTATAGGGGCGGTCAATGGACTTGCTGTTTACGGACCGAATATGGGTATGCTTCTGGAGTTGGAAGTGACCGCACTTCCTGTAGCTGAACGCACAGGTGAACTTTTGGTGACAGGAATCGTGGAGGAAGAAGAACAAGGGAGTGAAGGAAAGAAAACCCGACGTAAGAGCATGGCCCGCAGTTCAGTGGAAAATGTCCTGACTGTCTTAAAGCGGCAAATGGGGATCGAACCTCGGAATTTTGACATTCACGTCAACTTTCCGGGCGGCGGCCCGGTCGATGGACCATCAGCTGGGATTGCCATTGCGACAGCCACGATTTCTGCAATTCGTCAGCAAAAGGTGGATAATTATCTAGCAATGACCGGGGAACTATCCATCCGAGGACGAGTGAAACCCATCGGAGGAGTTGCCGCTAAGATCGAAGCTGCGATGCAGGCCGGGTGCAAACGGGTTCTGATTCCTAAGGAAAACTGGCAGGAACGCTTTGCCAAATTAAGCGAAGAGATTGAGATTATTCCAGTGGAGGAGCTTACTCAAGTGTTAGAATTGGCTCTAGCCTCAGAAATTAAACCTGAAAAAATTGAGATGCGTCCGCCCCTTGAAGAGGTCTTGAGCCGTTTGGATTTTGCAGTCAACAGAGTAGTAACCAACGTCGTCCCGAATTTGCCTGAACGGGGCAAAACATGTTAGAATAGTTCAAGATATGTTAGGCACACTGTAATAGTGTGCTTTTTTCTATACTTATTTTTTTAATAGGGGGAATATTAATGAATAAAGAACGCGAATTACCATTACTCCCGTTACGGGGGATTTTAGTTTTTCCGTATATGGTTATTCATCTGGATGTCGGTAGGGAACGTTCTATGGCTGCGATTGAGGAGGCCATGCTTGGCGATCGAATTATTCTTTTAGCTTCACAGAAAGAGACAGAGATTGATTCACCGACTGCTGACGATATGTACGAAATGGGGACAGTCGCTGAAATAAAGCAACTCTTAAAACTTCCAGGAGGCACCATGCGTGTCTTAGTTGAAGGGATTTCGCGAGGACGGGTACTTGAGTTTTTGGAGGAAAAACAGTATTTCAAGGTGCGGATTGAGGAACTACCTGAGGAAAAGAAAGCACGCACGCCGGAAATTGAAACATTAATTCGAGGTATGACCCATCAGTTTGAGGAATATGCCAAACTTGGTAAACGCGTTCCCGTCGAAACCTTGGGAACTGTTTTAGCGGTGGACGAGCCAGGTCAATTGGCAGATATCGTCGCTTCACACTTGAACCTTAAAGTACCAGATAAGCAAACCATCTTGGAAGCCATGCCAGTGGAACTCCGCTTGGAACGCTTAACGGAACTAATAATGCGGGAAATCGAGATCCTAGAACTGGAACGACGCATTGGTCAACGAGTGCGTAAGCAGATGGATAAAGCGCAAAAAGAATACTATTTACGGGAACAAATGAAGGCGATCCAGAAAGAACTGGGAGATAAAGATGAGCGTATGGTTGAGGGTGAGGAATACCGCGAGAAACTTGCTAAGGCCAAGTGCCCCAAGGAGGTGGAGCAAAAGGCGATCAAAGAAATTGAGCGCTTAGAAAAAATGCCCCCCTCTTCAGCAGAAGGTACCGTGGTTCGCACTTATCTGGACTGGATACTGGCACTTCCTTGGACGAAAACATCTAAGGACAAAATCGATCTGAAAAGGGCCGAGGACATTTTGAACGAGGACCACTACGGTCTAGAGAAAATCAAAGAGCGTATTCTGGAGTTTTTGGCAATCCGCAAACTAACGCCCAAAATGAAAAGCCCAATTCTATGCTTAGTAGGTCCGCCAGGGGTTGGAAAGACGTCCTTAGCCAAATCCATTTCCAGGGCCTTGAATCGCAAATTCGTGCGCATGTCTTTAGGTGGGTTGCGTGATGAGGCTGAGATTAGGGGACATCGTCGTACCTATATCGGGGCATTACCCGGACGGATAATTCAAGGTGTTCGGACAGCAGGAACACGTAATTCAGTTTTCCTCTTAGATGAGATTGATAAGATGACGTCAGATTTCCGTGGCGACCCAGCATCAGCACTGTTAGAAGTTCTTGATCCTGAGCAAAACAGCACCTTCACGGATCATTACTTGGAACTCCCCTTTGATCTATCTCAAACGCTTTTTGTGCTAACGGCGAATACCTTGCACTCAATTCCCCGTCCGCTCTTGGACCGGATGGAGATTATTACCCTTAGCGGGTATACAGAAGATGAAAAAGTAAATATTGCTTTGCGCTATCTCGTACCTAAGCAGATGGAAGCGCATGGACTTAACAAGGATGTCTTATCACTGGATGAGGAAGTGTTGCTCAAGCTGGTTCAGGGGTACACGCGGGAGTCCGGTGTACGGTCTATGGAGAGGCAG
>PKWS01000250.1 GCA_003132105.1 Desulfosporosinus sp. | reverse complement strand
CTACTGCTGCTGCCACAATTAGTACAAGCGTTACCAGTTTGAGGATGTTTCCCCGTCTCATCTGCTTTCCTCCCTCTTAATATGATAGGACTTGCCTATGCCAAAACTTATTATCATACCAGGTTTGTGCAAGTGTCATTCTTCCAATGATCAGAAATCTAAGATATAATTCTAAATCGTTTACTTGAGTAAACAAAAAACAGCTTGCAAATGTTTGTAAAAGAAAGACACTTACACCTACTCGTACTCTTTTTGAAGTATCAGCATTGGATAACTGGGTATTAGTGCTAATTGCATGTTTAAATACTTCTTCCGCATTCTTTTCAACAGCTTTATTACTCTTATCCATAATAATCACTGCTTTAACGGTGTTTATTATTTCCATGGCTGAAGCCTTTACATCGACTGATGGGATTAATGTTGTTCCAAAGATCACAGAAACTGCACATATAAAGGCTATAATGTAATGTTTATAGCTTATATTAAAAGTCCTACGTGCTTGCTTCTTTTCAAGACAGGCCAGGATTTGTAAGAAATTTTGTTCCGATGCTTGTATTTCATTTGCTTTAGACAAAAGTGCCTTTTTTATTCTCTCATCGAGTTTATGCATTTCCATCAAACCCATACTCCTTTCTTTTACTAAAAAAAATATTGGCAGTCGGCATATTAAGTTCATCTTCATTAAGTACGTCATGGAGCTGTATTCTAGCATTATAAAGCCTAGATTTTACAGTTCCCGGAAAGCAGCCCAAAACCTTTGAAATCTTCTCAATGGTCATATCATTAAAGTAATATAGTATGACGACAGTTTTCAATGGCAAACTTAATTGAGCTAAAGCTTCATGTACCATCAGGTTAGTCTCGCTAGCATCCAATTCGGAATTTAAATCCATGGTTTTGCTTAATCCTTCCAGGTTTTGGTCACCCATAAGGAGAAAGTAGTTGTGTTTTTTCACCATCCTCCAACCTGTTCTCACCAGGATCTTATAAAACCATGCCTCAAAAGCTTCTGGATTTTTTATGGTTTGGATTTTTCGGAAGCATTCAATAAAGGATTCCTGTACGATATCCTCTGCGATTCCTTTTTGGTTGGCTATTAGGTAAGCAGTTCCCAAAGCCTTCTTTCTGTGCAGGTGATAAAGCTCGCTAAAGCTACCCGAATCACCCAATTGACATCGTTTTATTAGGTCGGTGTTCCCCATTTCGTCCCTTCTTCCATACACTTTGAAAATTGCCCTTCTATAAATAAAGTGTATTAAATATATTAAATGGTTCACTGTTTTTGGATAATAATTTTTAATCGCAGTTCACAATAGAAAATCCTCAATTTTTTTATCGAATTCCGAGGGACATTCTAACATAGGGTTGTGGGCACAAGTACTAAACTCATAATTCGTAATGCATTTTGATATTATTACTCTTCGAAGAGTATCTTGAGAAGATTTTTTTGCGACATTATCATACTTGCCCCTTAAAAGCAGAACATCAGAACTTTGTAATTCAATTTCTGAAAATGGTAGTTTGTAGTTCGATATTTCTTTAAACAGTATTGCTGTAGATGAAGGGTCTGATAAAAGGGCATCTTCCAGAGTAGTTTCAGCAATAGAACTGATTTTCTTAACTGAGAAGCGAGCAATAAGTTTTATACCCGACTTAGATATCGATTTGGGTAATCGAGTTGGCAAACTAAATAATCCCCTAATTATTGGGTTTATAACATTTGGCACTCTAAAAGGAAGGATTCCATTGACAGGTGTATCGCAAAAAATTAATTTCGCTGGATATAGTTCTTTATTATTCTTTAGAATGTTTAGCATGATTAACCCTCCTAAAGAATGGCATATTACACCGTATAATGGACCATCTTTTAGAAAGCTTGTCATAAACTCGTCTATAATATATGCAGTATTTTCAATCAAATTAGACTTATAACTTAAGGCAGATGAATGCCCGAAACCCGGAATGTCTGGGACAATACAAGTAAAATTAGTTTCTAGCTTGCTAATGAGACTGTTCCAAAGATTACTAGAATTCATCCAGCCATGTAATAACATGATTTTTGGTCCACAACCCACATATTTGTAATTAATGACACAGTCTTTTCCTTCTATATCATAGAGAACAATTTGTTTATCCAAATTCATTTTTATCTTTCCTTTTTAATTGCGAATATGTAACCCTGTTCTCGCAATGACTTATTATTTGAAGATTGGAAGTTGAGAATTTATCCCTTTAGGAGGTCTGAGATTGTTGGGTTTGTGGAAGCAAATGAAAGCGTTGAACGACTTTTCCGTAGATAAAGAACATCACCATAGATGCCCCCATAAAAGTGAGTGCAAGTCCCCATACGCTCGTTCCTCCGCCAAAGTCATACATTATACCACCGAGTAAGGGGCCAACCATTCGGCCCCCAGACGTAGCGCCTCCGATAATGCCTTGATAAGCGCCTTTTTTTCCTTGTGGGGCAAGTTGAGCGGCAGCTGCAGGAACCGCAGGCAAAATAAGCATTTCCCCTAACGTTAGAATAAGCATAGCTACAATATAGAACGCATAAGGGAGTTTCCCGAGTATAATTGCGAATCCTATGGCTAAGAGAATTCCTCCAAGGTAAAATTGCCGTTTAAAAGACTGTGCCCACGCCTGGATCACCCAAGTGATCAGGGGCTGTAAGGTTACGACGAAAATGCCATTTAGCGTCCAAAGCACACTGTAAGAAACCAAGGAAAAACCGAGTTGGTTCATCACAACGGGTAATATCGTAACAAGCTGAATGTAGGCGCCCCAGACAAAGAATGTTCCGCCACATAAGGCCAGGAGTACCTTGAAGCCTTTGTCTTTTGTCAGCCGTTCGGTTTGCTGGATCGGTGGAATCAAATGAATAGGTGCATTTCGTTCTGAAACCCCTATGATCACTAACAGTAAATAGATTAAGAAGGCTACAGCATTTAGAGAGAAGATGAGACGGAAAGAAATTTGAGCGATCATTCCTCCAATGGCAGTGCCGACAGCTACGCCTGCGTTATTGGAGACATAAAGAAAATTAAAACCTCGCCGCCCACCTTCCGGCCAAACGGCATGAATCAGCGCATAAAGTGGAACGAAGATAAAAGCTTGGGCTAAGCCAAAGAGGATAAACGCTGGTACATAGACCCTCCAGACAGGAAAAATACCGATAGCCCCAACGGAAAGGACTGCACCAACTAGGCCAATAATCATAATTCTCTTCGGACCAAAACGATCGGCTAAAAAGCCACTCATAAATTGACCAAGGAGAGATACGGCGGACTGAAGAGCAAGAAGTGTACCGGCTTCTGTCAAAGTACGGCCCAAGACTGTATGCATAAAGAGGCTATTTAAAGGCCACATTAGAGAATTACCGACCGACTGGATGAAACCACCAATGATTAAGACTATGACAGGACGCGGTATATCTGGACGTTTTAACTTCAAACGGAAAACCACCTTTGGCTTATTGAACATACATTACTTCGCCATCCGTATAAAAAAACCTTTATGTTTGGAAGACCTTAAAAGACCTTAAAAGACTTTGAAAGACGAAAACAGGCAATTAAAATCTAAATAAGCAGGATTATTTAGAAAGATAACGAAAGTATAAATAAACAAGTTTACAGAGACACTAGGGAAAAAGGAGAGTGAATTCATGAAATTCCAGGAAACAGAAACATTTAAAAATCTAAGCAAAGCCTTTGCAGGGGAGTCTCAAGCACGCAATCGGTATACTTTTTTTGCAAGTGTTGCCAAGACTGATGGGTACCAACATATTCAAGGCGTTTTTGAAGAAACGGCTGCAAACGAAAAGGAACACGCCGAAGTCTTCTATAAACTTCTGATTGCTCATAACCAGGAAGAAACCCAGGTCATTCATGTCGATGCAGACTATCCACTGGCTTATAAGGACACTCTCACCAATTTAAGGGCATCTGCAGCAGGGGAAAGAGAAGAATGGGCTAAAATTTATTCAACATTCGGGGCAATAGCAGACAAAGAAGGCTTTGCCGATATTGCGAAGGCTTTTAAAAACATTGCCGAAGTAGAGAAGCACCATATGACCCGGTTTGAGTATTATGCCGATGGGATTGAAAATGGGACGCTTTTTAAAAAAGATACACCAACCTCATGGAGATGCACAAACTGTGGCTACATCCATGAAGGTCCCGAAGCACCCGCAAACTGTCCAGCTTGTGCGCATACGCAGGGTTACTTCCAAGAATTGCCTGAAAAATATTAAGAAGAAGAGCCGAGTAGGATTAAATTTCTACTCGGTTTTTAGATAGATTGCTTGAGGGTTGAGAAGACTCCTAAAGTAAAACTAATTAATTAAAAAACTTGCAAAGTCATAGGAATTTGAACATAATAATAATAAAATATAAATTCTGAATATTACATAAAAGATGGAGGAGAGAAAAATGAAAGTACCCCAAGCAGAACTACAAGAACGAGTTTCAAATTTCCAAATTCGTCTGCAGAAAAATGGGATTGAAGGGGCGTTGTTGGTCCAGCGAGCGGACACCCTGTATTATTCAGGAACGGCCCAAAATGTTCATGTCTATATTCCAAAGGATGGAAAACCTATTGTCATGGCCTATCGAGATTTTCTCAGAGCTCAGTCAGAAAGTTCATGGGAGGTTGTTCCATTGCAGGGCATGTCTAAGATTCCGAAGTATATCCAGGAAGCAAGGCACCCCTTGCCGGAAATATTGGGCCTGGAACTGGATGTTCTTCCGGTTAATCAATTTGAGCGCTATCGCAAGATATTTCCGGACGTTAAGTTGGTGGATGTTTCCACTGAGGTCCGCTTACAACGTGCAGTGAAATCTAAGTGGGAATTAGCTCGGCTAGAAGAAAGTGCACAAATTCATACGTTGGTTTTGGAGTTTGCTAAGGAAGTTCTTCACCCAGGTATGACTGAGGTTGAGTTAGAGGGGTTATTAGCTGGCAAGTCACGGTCGCTCGGACACGGTGGCCATGTGAGGATGCGCGGCTTTGACTCTGAATTCCATGTCGGAGCAATTACTTCAGGGGCTAGGGCTGCAGTAAATAGCTCTTTTGATGGACCGGTCACTGGACAAGGTATTTCTATTGCGCACCCGACTGGCGCATCAATGGCACAGATTAAGTCAGGTGAGCCGATCGTCGTGGATATGGTGACAGTAGTAAATGGCTATCAGATTGATCAAACCAGAATCTTTAGTCTCGGGCCATTATCAGAGGAACTGACAAAGGCCTACGAAGTGGCCAGGGAGGTCGAAGAAAAGCTTCGGCTTGCTTTAGTTCCAGGGAGGGTGGCTGGCGAAGTCTATGAGGAAATTCTAACTTGGGTTCGTGAGAATACCCCTTATGAGGAAAATTTTATGGGTTATGGCACAAGCCGGGTTCGTTTTGTCGGACATGGGGTGGGACTGGACCTCGATGAACTTCCGACCATTAGCAAGGGAGCTAAAGAAGTGTTAAAACCTGGAATGGTGGTAGCGATCGAACCGAAATTTGTTTTCCCTGGTGTCGGCGTTGTAGGAATCGAAGATACGGTTGTCATTGTAGACGAAGTGGGTGCAAAGTATATATCAATAAGTTCACGGGAATTGATGATTATCTAGTACCAATAGTCTGCAAAGAAGATTAGATGTTGAGGATATCAAGTAAATAGGATAAGATAAAGGAAACTTATCGGTCATCTGGCTTCCGGCTTCTGACTTCTATCATTGGGTAGCTCAAGATTAATAGCGTAAATATAAGGAGTGATTTAGTTTGTTTAAAAGGATACTCGTCCCTACAGACGCCTCAGAATACTCGCGTCGTGCCTTAAAGATGGCATTAGAATTGGCTCAATCTGTTCAAGCTGAAGTAGTACTTCTCCATGTTAGCTACACGCCACAGGCTTATTGGGGCTATACGATCTCTTATGGCATCACCATAACGCAAGAACAACTGGATCAAAACGGAGAACTGGCTTTAGATGCAACACTGACTGGTATTGATAGCGAGCAGGTTGTTATCC
>PKWS01000072.1 GCA_003132105.1 Desulfosporosinus sp. | reverse complement strand
CGTTCATAGGAACCCCTTGCGGATATGAGCTTAGCACCCAGACCACGATCGAAGCCACTAAAATGAACGACCACGCTCTTTTGAGAAAGGAGTAGGTTTTCTGCCAGGTAGGTAATAGGACATTACGGATTGTGGGAATATGGTACAGGGGTAGTTCCATGACAAAGGCAGAACGTTCCGTTTGCTTGACCACTCTTCTCAAGAAAAGTGCGGAGAACATCACAAGGAGCATACTCAACATCAAAAGGCTTAGCATAATAACTGATCCTCGAGAACCTGGGAAGAATGCTGCCACGACAGCACTCATGACCCCTAAACGCGGAACACAAGGAATCAATGGATTTATGAGCATGGTTATCAAGCGGTCTTTAGGATCCTCTAGTGTTCTTGTCGCCATAATTCCAGGAACGTTACACCCGAAACCGGAAACTAAGGAGAAAAACGATTTTCCATGCAACCCCATTAGTTGCATAAAACGATCCCCCAAAAAGGCTGCACGCGCTAAATATCCGCTGTCTTGCATAAGAGAAAAAAAAGCAAAAAAAATAGCGATTTGGGGTACAAACGCTAAAACAGCACCTACCCCCGCGAAAATCCCGTCGCGAACCAAACTCTGGACAAAGTCTGGAACATGACCCCATTGCAGTAAACTTACTATGACATTGGCTGCCAGTGCCATACCTTTGGATACGGCACCACCTAAAGGCGCACTACCCACAAAGGAGCCCCAAAACACTAAGGCTAATATCGCGAACATAATCGGATAACCCCAAATCGGAGAAAGAACCCAACCATCGATTACATCTGTCCACGTAGGTTTTTCTGGATTCTCATGGGTTCTTAATTTCGGAAGAATTTGAGAAATATATCGGTACTTGGCATCTGCAAAGGCCATCTCAAACTGATCCTTGCTCCACCCTTCTGCCTCATATCTCTGAAGTAAATCCTCGCCCGGAAGCTCTGTCGTTTTTTGAAGTTCGTAGCTTACGCCTTCTCCAATATCACAGCATGAATCCTTATCCTTACTTTTCTCTGGCTTCGGGGCGCTTGTCTTCCATTCTTGCCCGATTTCCGGATCTCTTTCAAGACGTTTAAGGGCTAACCAGCGCAAGGGATACTTTGTTGCCCATGTGTTATTTGCCAAAAGTTCTTCCATGGCCTGAACCTTACGCTCAAGTTCTTCAGGATAAGGAACTTTACCGGGTAAAGGATCTTGTGCCAGCGTTCCCACCCGAATGGCTTCGGTTAAGAACTCCTCGATCCCTTTCCCTTTGGACGCAACAATTTCAACCACTGGAACATTCAAGGCCTTGGCTAACTCGGCAGTATGGATTGTTATCCCCGAAGACTGTGCCAAGTCCATCATATTCAAGCCTATTACAACGCGAGGGGCAAGTTCAAGGATCTGTAGAACAAGATAGAGATTTCTCTCAATATTTGAAGCATCAACCAGCGCCATTACAACATCTGGGTTTTCTCGAAGAATATATTCACGTGTGATAATTTCTTCTTGAGAGTANNATTATCCCCGACTTTCGTTCAACGGTTTTTCCAGCCCAATTTCCAACCTGTTGGTTAGAACCAGTTAAGACGTTAAAAACCGTACTCTTTCCCACATTAGGGTTACCAACAAGAGCAATTTTCATTGGCTTCGCCGCCTCCCTCTTTTATGCTTGTTTACTCTGTCTTTAGCGGCAGTACAATAAAAGCGAACTCGCTCCGCTCGATGATTCAGTGGGGGTCTCTACCCTCCCCCACTGAATTTAGAAGGTNNCATTGAGAATTTATCGACTGGCTAATGGGTGTTCTATGTGCGGAGTGTTGTCTATAGGGTCTATTTGTCCCAGATGTGTTTCCGTAACAACAATTTTAGCGCATTCCCCTCGACGCATTGCTAAATAATAACCTTTCAGTCGAACCTGAAGTGGACCGCCAAAGGGTGCACGACGAACAACTTCTATCTCAACACCAGGAACAATACCCATATCCATCATCCGGCGGCGTATTGCTCCGCCGCCCTGAATACACTCGACACACGCCCGTTCTCCCGGTTTCAAATCTCCTAATAATCGCTCCATCGTCCATCCCCCCCCGCTCTTTTGATAACCATTCTCAATCAGGTGGTAAAAAATATAACTGAGAACACATCTCATTTATATATAGATTACTATTCTTTTCCTTCCGTGTCAATAGAAATAAATTGCCAAATTATTAGCAAAATCATACCTCCAATTGTAAGCAACGCCGATACCCTATACATTAATTGTACCTCGCCGACGCGAATTAGCCACCCTGCACCCACAGTCCCGACAATCGAACTTATTCCAAAACTGACCGCATTAAAAGCTGATTGTGCGCTCCCTTGAAGATACGGGGGTAAAATTAAGTTTAAATACTCCACACCGGCTAGATAAAAAAGTGCAAAGCTAAGGCTCTGACTAATTTGTAACAAGACTATTAAATGATAGTCTTGAACAACACTATACCCTACCCAACGCAGAATAAAAACGATTCCAGCTATAGCGATCAGTTGTTTAGGCTGAAACCTTCTCAGCCATTCACTTCCTTTGCTAAAAGCTAATATTTCGCTTAATGCGGCAATCGTCCATCCTAACCCAATCCACCAACGGCTTGCCCCTAACGTCTGCATGTGCCAACCAAAAAATACAGAGTAGGCATTATACGGTGCCATGAATAGAAATGTGATCACAAAAAAAANNCCCGGCGCTTTGACGACGCTAAAAAAGGGGGAAAGCTTGGTAGAGACCGCTTGCATAGTGTCTCGTGGGTTTGGTAACGATTTTGCCCACAATAAACTCCCTAATAAAATTAGAGCTTCTATAGCACCAAACCAAGCCAAATCCAAATAGGAAAAAACAAGTCCCCCGAGAGCGGCAGTCAAGGCAAAACCTAATGAACCCCAGCGCCGAATCTTACCATAATCCTTTCGATCTTCCAGTGTATTTAACACCAAAGTATCCGATAAAGCTATAATTGGGGAGTTTGTTAAAGAATATAATAATAACAAAATTGCAAACGAGGTAAAGCTCTTGCCAAAAGACAACGAAAAGCTGATGATTGCCGTAAACGTCAAAGCCACGAGTAGATATTCTTTGCGTCGATGATATCGGTCTGCGAGTGTCCCCCAGACCGTTTGAGCGAAAATACCCGCAAATGGGCCAATAGACATTAGAAAGCCAATTTGAAGGCTATTCATATTAGAACGTGTGAGAAATAGAGGCAAAAACGGAAGATAAATCCCTACAGCTGCAAAATAAAAAATATAATACCCTGCCATAACGGAATTGCGTTTCATTTTCAGTCACTTCTCCCATCATTTTATGCCAAGTAGTTTGACGGAATTGACCATTGTCTGAAATACATTCTGACATGCAAAAAAAGGCCAGAGATTACCCTCTGACCTTTTATTAATTTCTTCTAGTAACGGCGCATGGATTGGAAGCAATCACGACAATAAACTGGTTTTTCACCAGAAGGTTGGAAAGGAACTTCTGTTTGTACACCGCAACTTGCGCAGACTGCAGGGAACATTTCACGTTGTGGGCGACTACCATTACTACCGAAACTACCGCCGCCAAAATTATTGCGACCTCCACCAGTTTGTTGCTTGCGAGCTTGACGACAAGCTGGGCAACGAGTTGGATCATTTTCAAATCCTTTTTCAGCATAGAAATCTTGCTCGCTAGCCGTAAATACAAATTCCTGACTACAATCGCGGCATGTTAAATTTTTGTCTTGAGCCATGATAACTCCTCCTTATTGGGTGTTCCTTGTACGCGTGGGATCCTCCATTAATTTTCATCCGTTCACCAAATAAGGTCAAAATTATGGATTCCAATTTTAGTTAGGCCCATGTCTTAACAAGCACACGGTCAGTATAGCAGAGCGACTGCTCAGAAGCAAACGGAACTTACTACAAAATGGCAAAGAGATCATAAAACAGCTATATCAAGAAATATTCACAGCACCATTTGCGAGGATCTTCCTTAACTCCTTTTTATTCATCTTCTGCCCTAAAGCAATACTTAAAAACAAACGTACCTTTTCCGTCGATAAATCCGCTGAAAACCAAGCCCCAACCCGTTCAAGGTCTGCTCCCCCACCGGGATATCCGTAGACGGGGGCTGTACGTCCAAACAAACAACGGGACGTGATTACGACAGGAATGCCGTTTGCAATAATGTTGGAAACTTCCTCCATGAGTTGGGGGGGTAAATTGCCTCGTCCAAACGCTTCAATCACTAAGGCTTCGGTTTCGTCTTGAACCATTGCCCGCAAGATATTTGCAGGCATGCCTGTATAAGCCTTACATATCGCGACATTTGCTAACGTCTTGGGAACTCCCAGCTTAACAGTGTGTTCTGGTTTACGATGCCAAATTACCTCACCTGTATCAATACTCCCTAAAGCTCCTATATCTCCCGAATCGAAGGCGTCCACATGACTGGTATGCAATTTGCGTACATCACGTGCTGCATGAATTTCTTCATTGAGCGCGATGACCACTCCTCTATTTACGGCCCGCGGATCTAAGGCTATCCGCATTGCATTATGTAGATTACGCGGCCCGTCTGAATCACTCTCAGAAGCGTCTCTTTGGGAAGCGGTTAGAATCACTGGTCGAGGATCTTTAATAGTAACGTCTAAGAAATAAGCTGTTTCTTCGAGCGTATCCGTACCGTGGGTAATGATAACCCCTTTTAAGTAAGGGTCAAGTAAAAAGTGCTGCTCAACTTCCATTGCTAACGTCTTCATATGCTCTGGGTCAATATTACAACTTGCAACATTACTTAATTCGCAGATTTCCCAATCAGCCTCTCGAGTAAGCCCTGGCAAACTGTCGATTAATTCATGGCCGCTCACAGCCGGAACTACTTTTCCTGCTTCATCCTTACGCATGGCAATAGTTCCACCTGTCGCAATTAGAAGTACCTTATCCATAAATATACCCCTCCTTCACTTCAACCGACCTATTCCTAAATCTTGTAATAGCTGCTGTAGCCTAGCAATATGATGCTCTTTGATAATTTCTAATCCATGCCAGTAACAGTCTAAAATGTCTGCATCTTTAACAATTTCCTCAAGTGGAGTTCCAATTTGTTCTTTCTTAGAATGGTTCATAACCGCTAGAACAATCTGTTCTCTTGTCTCTTCATTACCCTTCCCCTCGGCTAAAAATAGACGGGCAGGTCCCTCTCCTTTTGGTGCATGGTCAGACTGTCGGCCCGATATCCAACGGCCTATGTCATGAATGGCACACGCCAAAGCCGCCTGCTCCGTGTCCACATTCCGCTTTTCTGCAAGCATACGACCGATCTGGGCGCAACTTGTTGCATGTATTCTCTCCCATATCATGGGGTAATCACGTTCTATAGTTTGCTCCTCCAAATAATTCATGAAACTATAAATCCTTTGCAAGTCATTAATAAAATCTCTATTCATCATTGCACCCCAGTTTACCTTATTTTACCACCACCAAAAAGAAATTTCTGCTCATCCTCCTCATATCTTATCTTAGGAGTATTGCAACATGAGGAGGAGGTCTTTTGAATTCAAATTGGACACCCACAGCACGACGCCTTATAGACAAACGATTATGGATACTTGGTTATATATCTGAGGATTTCCAAGGGGACTTGCGCTCATTAAACTCACTTCGACATCATGGCTCCCACGTTGATGTTTATGCCGACTTTGCCTTTATGCTTCAGCCTAATGGTCAGTTCACAGGTCAAGTTAATGAGCTCGCACTTCAAGAGGCCACTTCGCGAGGAATTGCACCCCTTATTCTCTTTCATAATTTTAATGGGATAACCTTTGATCCAATGCCATTGCGATCTGTTTTATCTTCCACCGTTAGTCAGCGGAATTGCATACGCCATATGATAAATCTGCTTCCGCCTAATGTAGCAGGAGTGCAGGTAGATTTCGAAGGCGTAGAAGCCCCTTACAGAATTCCATTTCTTGCTTTTCTAGAATCCCTAAGAGCCTCNNGTTCTGTGATTCAATTACTTTGATGACCTATGACGAGCACTATTCTGGCGGTTCACCTGGTCCTATAGCAAGTTTACCTTGGATGACCCAAGCACTCGACTATGCCATCCGTTACATTCCTCGCGAAAAAATACTGTTAGGAATTCCTGTCTATGGTTACGATTGGTCCAGCGAACCCACTCGAGTTCTTCCAATGCAAGATATTAACGAATTGATCGCTCAAACCAACGCGCGCATCCTTTGGTCTGACCCCGCCGTTGAACCTTATTTCCATTATTGGAAAGGAAGAGTTAAACATACAGTATGGTATGAAAATGAACTAGCCGCAAAGATTCGCTTCGGTTTTGTCAAAAGCTATAATCTTAGAGGCATTGCTATTTGGCGGCTTGGTTATGAAACAAATCGTTTCTGGCAAGAGTTAACGAGCAAACTCAAAAGATAACCAACATTATCCTTTTGAACAACCAATTAGAGCATCTTCTCGAAAGGATGCTCTTTCCCTACTTGTTCTTTTGTCCTTTAACATTTATTATTAAAAGTAAAATATAAAGGAAGTGAAGTCGTTATTATGTTTGAACTANNAGGAATTTCTCCGTGAGAATATAATATCATGCTCATGTGAACAATGTCAGGCTGATATTATGGCACTAGCCTTAAATCGTTTGCCGGCGCATTATTATGTTTCTATACGTGGTGAGATTATGACCCTTTGGGAATCTCAGTCAACTACAGACAAAGCGCGTATTATGGCAGATGTTGTTCGTGCAGCACAACAAGTTAGTGCTTCGCCCTCCCATCAACTCGAATAATTTGACGCTCTTACAATTAGCTTGCATTCACTATAATAACTGCGGCCAATACTATGGCTACAAATATTGCCACTACCCGAAAAGGGGTATTGATGACCGGTTGTATGCGTACCTGCGTCAATTCTACGTCAACCATACCCTATTCCTCCTTGCAANNTTTATTGTAATTTATACTATGCGAAACATCCACCAATTGTAAACCTCTTGATCTCTAAATCACTTTATTATACCAGAAATGAGGTGCAATTCGTGCTTAAGCCTGAAGAACTTCTCCGTTTTTCTCTGTTTTCGTCCTTAACCCCTAAAGATATCTCTCTCTTGCTCCCTCATTTAAAAGAACGACGCTATCGTCGGGGACAATTATTGTTTGTTGAGGGAGAGATTGGATCATCAGTATATTTTGTCCTTTCTGGACAAGTTAAACTCAGTAAATCGACACAGGAGGGTGATGAACAGATTCTCGATTGGTGCGGTCCCTATGATTGTTTTGCCGAGGTTTTACTGCTCGAAGACGGCTCCTACCCAGCAACTGCTGAAGTACTTCAAGACAGCACACTATTAGTCCTACATAATGAAGTTATGCCTCGCATACTGGAAGCTAGTCCTGCGCTGTCGGTAGCTCTCATTCGCACTTTGAGTCGACGCTTAAGACTCGCCCAAGAGTTCATAAGGATCTTAACTAACCGTTCTACGGCAGGAATACTTGCCGCCCTTTTACTGCGCCTTGCTCAGCCTGCCAGCAAACCCGGGCAGCCTATATTTGTTGACGCATCACTCACTCATCGTGACCTGGCCAGCATGATTGGGACGAGTCGCGAGTGTGTTAACCGCTCCATTAATGGATGGAAAAAATCTGGAATTCTTAAGCTAGTTGATGATCGGTTAGAAATTATCAAGCCTAATGAATTAGTGGAATGGCCTTAATTCCGCCCTATTACATTATAGTTTCAGATCTTTCCAGTTGATTAATAATGCGCCAACATTCTTCCCAACTTATATTCAACTGACGCCGCCAGAAAACCATGGTAGCTCGCGTCTTTTCACACGTTCGATCGTTAATTAGGCTTTGGTTCGGTGGTTTTCCTCCCCAGGCTTTAACCCATTCTTGATAACACTGATTCAGTTCTGTCGATTGGCTTTTTAGATATCGGATAGTATATATACTTGCTAGCCATTGGATCACCTCATCATCTCCTGCCCTAGAATATACTTGCCCATCTAGGTCTGCTCCAGCAATTAAAAGGAGTAAAAATAAGAAGTGAACACGCACAACCTGTCGTAAGGACTCAGGATTCATTTGGAGGATTTCTGAAAACCTCCTTAAGGGCTTTAGAAATAGTTTAACGGAGGGATCTCGATAAGTACAAATCCCAAAAGCAGATAACGGGATGGGGAAAACGTCCTCTAGCCCACACTCTTTTAGTTGATCCACTAAGTCTCGTTCAGCCTGAACTAAACGTTGTTCTCTTATTAATANNGAATCAGCCCATTCACGTAAACGAGAGCGTCGTGGCATTAGAATATCGATCAACGATCCGGTTTCTTGATGCAATAATTTAAATCCTTGGCGAACCCGTTCGGGATCTCGATATAATCCCCGCATTAACATTTCAGCCGCACGTGGAATTTCCATTGATTCCTCAAACTGAACTATTGATTCACCGTTTCTCTCTGGAAACTTGAGTCCCATCGCCTGCTCAATCTCTAATCTCAACGAAGACACCGCTGATCCCTCCCTAGCCTTAGCCTTGTCTCTAGTTCCATCATATGGATTATGATGGCCATTCAGACCATTTCTGCTCAAGGCACATTCAAAAAAATTACAAGTCAGTATGCCAGTCTATTTATGTGTCATACTGCGTCGGCATGTTCACCNNTGTCTGACGCAAAATATCCATGGCATCTTTGACTTGTTATTTTCTTTCATATGCCTAAAGTTGACCATTATTCAGCATTTTGTTAATATAAATAAAATGCAATCAGGAAAGAGCTGACTCACATGTCTAAGCGCACGTATCACCAATTTACCCTCGACACTTTCCAAGAAGAGGCACTGGATGCCATTGATGCTGGAAAATCAGTCATTGTTGCTGCTCCCACAGGTACTGGTAAGACTCTTGTGGCTGACTATTTGATTGAAAAAGCTATGAAGGAACATTTACGAGTCATCTATACTGCGCCGATCAAAGCGTTAAGTAATCAAAAATACAGAGACTTCAAAGCACAGTTTGGAGAAGAGGCAGTAGGCATCATGACTGGTGATGTTGTCCTTAACCCAACCGCTCCCCTTC
>PKWS01000106.1 GCA_003132105.1 Desulfosporosinus sp. | reverse complement strand
CACATTGCCCATCTTCGAATCTGAAACTGGCCTCGGGTATTGCGCCGATTCCGGAAATGATGAAACGCGGAGCAGAGATTTCTCTGGGTGCAGATGGTGCACCCTGCAATAATAACTTGGACGGATTCAGAGAAATGCGACACGCGGCTTTGATTCAAAAGCCTTTACATGGGCCTACGGCCATGCCGGCACAAAGAGTGTTTGAACTAGCCACTCTCGGTGGTGCTCGAGCCATTGGTCATGAACAGGACTTGGGAAGTCTGGAAGTAGGGAAAAAAGCGGATTTGGCAGTTGTTAGTCTGGCGGGTTTACACACTTGGCCCAACGAGCATGTGGATGTTTATTCACAGCTGGTTTATCAGGCAACTTCCTCCGATGTACGCCTTACCATGGTGGATGGGCAAATTGTGATGAAAGACCGGCAGCTTCTGACAATTGATGTTAGAAGGCTTAAGGAGAGTGCGACGAGGAGTCTGAATAGAGTCAAGCTACGTGTAGGCGTGCTTTAGAAGAACTTCGCGATTAATGTCAAGTTTGCTAACTGCTCGATCAAAGAAGGTTCGCTTTCGTAAGCGCGAAGTTCCGGCTAAGGGGTGCGAGCGTGAGTAGGAACTGTTAGTAATGACTTGTGTGTCATCGCGCTCGTGTCCTTGGCGTAGTGCAAGTTGGGGACGGTTCTTGGCGAGAAGAGACCATGGTGCACCGTCTTGTTGGGGGAGAAGGGACAGTTCCTGACCTGCATATTTGCCGAATGTGCAGGCAAGAATCGTCCCTTATTGCGTACTTTGAAGATAGTAGGTACGGAAGAAGGGGGTGTAGATAAAATGTCGAGTTTTAAGCAAAGAATGGACGAAGCCCGGGGGCTTGTTAAAATTGACTTGGTTTTGAGAAACGCCAAGTTGGTTAATGTTTTCTCGGGAGAAATCCATAAAACGGACATCGGAATTCATCAAGGAAACTTCGTCGGTATTGGGAAGTTCGAGTATGCGGAGAAGGAACTAGACTTGTGTGGAAACTATGTTGTTCCTGGGCTTATTGACGGACATGTACATATTGAAAGCTCGCTTCTTTGTCCGGAAGAATTTTGTTCACTCCTTCTTTCTCACGGCGTTACAACGGCTGTTGTAGACCCCCATGAAATTGCTAATGTCTTTGGGAGCAAAGGAATTTGTTATATTCTTGATAGTGTGGAAGATTTACCCTTTAATACATTTGTCGCCCTTCCTTCCTGTGTTCCGGCAACGGATTTAGAGACCTCCGGGGCTCGCTTAGGGGCTAAAGACTTATATGAATTCATAGCTGACCCGAAAGTGATCGGATTAGGGGAAGTCATGGATTTCCTGGGAGTAATACAAGCAAAGCCGGATATTGTGGAAAAGTTAGAACTTCCTGTTTCCTTCTTTGATGGACATGCTCCTGGAATATCTCCGCAGGATCTCAACGCTTATTATCTAGCCGGAATTCATACTGAACATGAGTGTTCTACTGTAGAAGAGGTCAGAGAACGCTTACGACGAGGTTTTCATGTAATGCTCCGAGAAGGAAGCGCTGCTAAAAATCTCTTGGATCTTTTACCCGCTGTGACACCAAAAAATGCAGGACAATGCCTACTTGTGACGGATGACCGTCATCCAATTGATCTGATCCGTGAAGGAAGCATTGACCATATGGTTCGAGTTGCAATACAGGCTGGGATGGATCCAATACAAGTGATCCAAATGGCGACGATTAATGCGGCTCGTGCGATCAATCTTCCGCGATTGGGCGCAGTGGCTCCGGGGTATCAAGCGGATTTTGTCCTTCTGAATGACCTTAACAAGTTTGATATTGAGGAGGTCTATTGGAGAGGGGTAAGACAAAGCAAAAGAGGAGAACGTCCAAGGTTTCAACGTATTTGTAACAAAGAACTCACTGGGAGTGTTCATCTCGGGAGTTGGTCTCGGACTAAACTTAGAGTCTTAGCTAATAATCAACGGGATATGACTGCCCAGGTTTGGGTTATTGGGGTTCAGGAACATTCGCTGATTACGTCAGCCTTAGTTCGGAAACTTCCGGTAATTGATGGACTTGTTCAAACAGACCAGACCCAGGGAATTGCCAAACTAGCGGTGCTCGAGCGTCATCACGAGACAGGGAACGTGGGTGTTGGATTTGTCGAAGGACTTGGGTTAAAGAAAGGGGCAATCGCCTCAACGGTTGCCCATGATTCGCACAACCTAGTTGTCGTAGGGATGAGCGATGAAGAAATGAATCTCGCCATTTTGACCTGTGTAGAGATGGGCGGTGGACTCTGCCTTGTTGATGGGGATCAGGTGATTGGTAAGCTTTCTTTGTCAATTGCAGGTCTCATGTCTGATCAAGAGGCTGAGGTGGTCGCTAAAACCCTTGGTGAATTACACGAGAGGGCACATAATCTTGGAATTAGTGAAACGGTCGATCCGTTTATGACCCTGGCCTTTCTATCTTTACCGGTGATTCCGGAATTAAAGCTGACAGATTTGGGTTTGGTTGATGTTGAACATTTTCAGTTGATTAAGACTGTGAGATTATCTAAACAAAACCCCATTTATTCGATTTGAAAAGGTCAAAGGGCTCGTTAATACAATAGGACTAAAGGGAAAATTTTATGGGACCCCATAAATCCTAAAGGTATTAAGAGTATTTTGAAGAATTAAGTCGATTAAGAGTTAATTGACGGTAAAATTGGATAGGGTGGGAATTCATGCGTTTAGTAAACACACGTTATGTTGAGGAAGGATCCGTCTTAGCACGTCCTGTGATAAACTCTTCCGGTATGGTTTTATTACAGGCAGGGGTTCGAGTTACGTCTTCTTATATTGGACGTTTAATCTCTATGGGGTATGATGTGCTGTTTATTCAGGATGACAGACTGGAAGACGTTGAATTACATATGTCCATTACAG
>PKWS01000340.1 GCA_003132105.1 Desulfosporosinus sp. | reverse complement strand
CCCTACCTCTGTGTGTAGTAAATGTTTCATTATCAAAGGCAATAATTTGTTACACTCCTTCCCTCCACTGGCATTACCCAGCTTCATCAGTACTATGAGGTAATCCGACTCCCGGCTGACGTTATTTGGCTTCCTTGCTTTACCTCGCTTGTAGGCCATACTCAAATGTGAAGAACCGCCGGGTCTCCCAGGTTATTGTGTGATCATTGTGCCTCATGCCTGGCTCTAAGACCCCGGGAGAGTTCCCATAAACTCGCTTTAACGTTTATGGGAATTTTGCCTTCCAGTGTGCAGAAAACTGTCAGCCTCTCCAATTTAGATTCATAACGGGGCTCAATCACATTGCAGGCCTGTGGCCTAACTGTTTACGCTTAACGACAAGGATTACTCCTCGCATCCCAAAACTCGCTACCGGNNTCATCTGGCGCACTCTGCACTGAAATCATGCGTTAAATTTCATATTTAGTATGTACTCGCTAATTCTACAAGATCATTCCATTATTCGCCACTCCTAACCATTAATTCTTGTTTATTTGCCAAATTCCTCCAATGTGATAAGACAAATATTTGCCTAACGAAAAGGGGTTCAGAATTCCTTTTAGGAAACCCTGAACCCCTTGTGATTTCATATGGAGCGGACGACGAGATTCGAACTCGCGATCCTCGGCTTGGGAAGCCAATACTCTACCGCTGAGCCACGTCCGCATGATATAACAAACTCATTATAGACAAGCTTAACCCATTCGTCAAGTCTATAAATGGTGCCTCAGGACGGAATCGAACCGCCGACACGAGGATTTTCAGTCCTCTGCTCTACCGACTGAGCTACCGAGGCAAAAACGCTGTGGTGACCCGTACGGGATTCGAACCCGTGTAACCGCCGTGAAAGGGCGGTGTCTTAGACCGCTTGACCAACGGGCCATTTTCGATGCACGATGCACGATGTTCGAAATTTAACGTTCGACGTCCGTCTCTCGCGCCTCGAACCTCGCGCTTCTAACTTCGCAACTGGTGAGCCATCCGCGACTCGAACGCGGGACACCCTGATTAAAAGTCAGGTGCTCTAGCCAACTGAGCTAATGGCTCAAATATTACATCACGAATTTAAATATTACACGAAAGTTTCAGATGTGTCAAGACCTTTGTTTAAATTCGTTGCTGAATCGGATCTAATTCTATTGATTAGGGTTTCATCATCATATACCTCTTAGAAGCCCTATAGGGCCGTTACCCAGGTCCAACCTAAATAATTAAAAGATCTCGCCTCGTACTATGGTTTGTTCGCGTCCTGGGCCAATTGCGACCAACGTAGCAGGCACACCAGTCAGCTCTTCAATTCGGAGAATATAATTCTTCGCGGCCTCTGGTAAGTCATCGAAGCGACGGACGTGGGTCAAGTCTTCATTCCAACCAGGCATTTCTTCATAAACAGGTTGAGATTGCTTAAAGATCTTTTGACTTTGTGGGAATTCACGGATAATTTCTTCACCTACACGATATCCAACGCAGATTTTCAGTGTATCGAACCCTGTAAGGACATCAAGTTTCGTAACGGCAAAGTCAGAAATTCCGCTCACTCGAACAGCATAGCGAGCAATGACAGCATCAAACCAACCACAGCGACGCGGCCGTCCGGTAGTGGTTCCAAACTCATGTCCATTAGCCCGCATTTTTTCTCCGGTCTCATCCAGAAGTTCTGTTGGGAAAGGACCTTCTCCGACGCGCGTAGTATACGCTTTTATTACCCCTACCACGCGATCGATACGAGTTGGGCCTACACCTGCTCCGACACAAGCTCCTCCTGCAATCGGATTAGAAGACGTCACATACGGGTAAGTTCCATGATCAATGTCAAGTAAAGTCCCCTGGGCACCTTCGAAAAGCACTTTCCTTCCCGAGCGAATACTTTCATCAATCGCAAGTGAACTGTCAGTGACCATCGAACGAAGTTGTTCAGCATAACCCAGGTATGTTTCATAAATTTCATCAAATTTAAGGGCTTCCTGACCATAGACTTTCACGAACAAGTTATTTTTTTCTACTAAATTACGGCGAAGCTTCTCAGCGAACTCCTCTTTATCCAAGAGATCAATGATGCGAATCCCAATCCGTGATGCCTTATCCATGTAAGCAGGACCGATGCCACGCTTCGTAGTACCAATTTTATGCTCACCGCGTGCTTCTTCTTCCAAACCATCAAGCACCCAGTGATAGGGCATAATAACCTGGGCATTGCTACTAATCAGCAGTTTACCCGTCTTAATACCCCGCTTTTTAAGGTAACCAAGTTCCTCCAGTAAAACCTTCGGATTAATCACTACACCATTACCAATGACACAGGTCTTGTCTGAATAAAGGATTCCCGAAGGAATAAGATTAAACTTAAACTCTTCTCCATTCACAACAACCGTATGACCAGCATTGTTTCCACCTTGATAACGGACAACGACATTCGCCTTTTCGGCTAGGAAGTCAGTAATCTTACCTTTTCCTTCATCTCCCCATTGAGAACCAATTAATACGACAGCAGCCATTTGATTCTTCCTCCCATCTTTCTCTACGTAAACTTGAATAGTTACTCTAATCCCAGTCGCCTAAAAATATCATCAACGTGCTTAAGGTGATATTTTAAATCAAACAAGCTCTGAATTTCTTGTTTGGTCAGATAGTTTACCACACGAGCATCCGCTGAAACGACTTCAATGAAATCAATCCCGTTATCCCAGGCTTGAAAAGCGTCCTGCTGAACCCAGGCATAGGCCTCTTCTCTCATACACCCGTGTTCCACTAAGGCCAAAAGAACTCGCTGGGAAGACATCAATCCAAACGTCTTTTGTAGATTTCGTTTCATCTGATCCTCGCGAATCTTAAGTCCGGAAATCACCCGAGTCATCTGACGGAGCATATGATCCAAAAGTATGCAACTGTCTGGTAGTATGACCCGCTCCACAGAGGAATGGGTCATATCCCGTTCATGCCAAAGCGCAATATTCTCCATAGCCGCCAAGGCATTGCCACGCAGAAGCCGCGACATTCCCGCCACTTGTTCACACACGATCGGATTACGCTTATGCGGCATCGCAGAGGATCCTTTTTGTCCCTCAGCAAAGGGTTCTTCAACTTCCAAAATATCTGTACGTTGTAAATTGCGAATCTCCGTTGAGATCTTTTCAAGTGAACCGCCGATTAACGCCAGAGTGGTCATAAAATGTGCATGCCGGTCCCGTTGCAAAATTTGATTACTTACTAATGCAGTTTCTAACCCCAAGAAATTACAGACCGCTTCTTCCACAATAGGCGCAACGTTAGCATATGTTCCTACCGCTCCTGAAATCTTTCCGACACTTACTGAAGCAATCGCTTGATCGAGACGTTCATCTTGACGATCGATTTCGGCAATCCACAAGGCTAGCTTCAAGCCAAAGGTCAGCGGTTCAGCATGAATCCCGTGAGTTCGACCGACCATCACGGTATATTTACTCTCCAAGGCTCGGATGACCAAGGCGTCTCGAAACGCTCCAAGGTCGCTCTTCAACAAACGCCCTGAATCTCTTAAGACAAGACTTAAGGCGGTATCCTTCACATCTGAAGAGGTCAATCCCAGATGAAGGAATTTCCCGGCCTCTCCGATTTCCTCCACAACCGCTTGCAAAAAAGCGATCAGGTCATGACGCACCTCAGCCTCAATTTCCAAAACTCTCTTGGGGTTCACTTTTGCCTTTGCCCGGATTTCTTCCATAGCTTCCTGAGGAATTTCTCCCCGCTTTGCCATAACCTCAGCGACTGCTAGTTCAACTTCCAACCAGCGTTCATATTCATATCCGTCCTGCCATAACTTACCCATTTCAGGGTGAGTATATCGATCGAGCAAAACCTTCGCCCCCTGTTATTCCACGGCTTCCGCCAATTGCGAATCCTTATTAGCTTCTGCGCTTAACTATTAGGTTATACCTTCGTCACAATATCTCGACCCACAACAATACCAGTCGCCGACGCTTGCATCAATCCGCGGGTAATGCCCGCTCCATCCCCTATCGCATATAACCGAGGAATTGTTGTTTCAAAGTTCGAATTGACTTTGACTTTGGAAGAATAAAACTTAGCCTCAACTCCATATAGCAACGTGTTTTTCGAATACATGCCTGGCGCAATTTTGTCAAAGGCCTTTAAGGTTTCAATCAAGGAAGTCAAGTACCGCGCTGGCAATACATAACTGAGGTCTCCTGGAACTGCAGAAAGAAGAGTTGGAATCGTCGTTGATTTACGCAGACGGCTTTCAGTCGTTCTCCTACCCTTGAGAAGATCACCCAAACGCTGTACCATCACGCCACCACCGGTCAACATGTTCGCGAGCCGGGCAACATATCGCCCATATTCGATCGGTTGATTAAAAGGCTCTGTGAAACGAGTTGAAACCAATAAAGCAAAGTTTGTATTTTTGGTTTTTTTCGCCGGATCGGCATAGCTATGCCCGTTTACCACGGCAATGCCCCCATCGTAATGTTCCTCAGAAACCACACCGCCAGGGTTAACACAAAAGCTTCGTGTTTTTAGGTCGTAGGTGTCCGAATAATAAACCAGCTTCGCTTCATAAAGGTCCCGTGTTAAATGATCCATTATTGAGTTCGGTACTTCAACACGTACACCGATGTCCACTTCATTGTTTTCTGTGACGACTCCTAAGCGTTTGGTCTGCTCAGCGAGCCAATTTGCCCCCCCTCTTCCTGGGGCAGCAACCACATATCGAGCAAACACTTCATCCAGTTCAACCTCATCCTGACGTTTAATAGTTGCCCCTAAAGCCCCTTCTGGTCCGGCTAAAATATCCTTTACTTCAGCAAGTTCCCAAAAGGTTGTGTTTGTCTTGTTCATGAGATGTTCATACATACCCTTTAACACATCATAGGCCAATTCGGTTCCCAAATGACGTACTGGACAATGAATCAGCTGGATATTGTAACGTGAAGCCTCGTATTGAAGTTCTTCAACCCGACGGGTATCTAAACCATACACCTTTTCCTGAGCTCCAAACTCTCGATAAATGGAATCTGCATAATCAATCAGTTCCTGAGCTTGTTCTACTTTCATATATTCCGTTAAACGACCTCCGACTGCAGGACTCAAAGACAATTTTCCGTCACTAAAGGCCCCTGCACCAGACCAACCTCTAGTAATAGCGCAAGGATTACACCCAACACAAACTCCCGTCGCGCGGGCGGGGCACTTTCGCTTTTCAATNNCCAGCACCTATGATTAAGACATCCACTTCATGTTTCAATTATATACCCTCCTAGAGCTGCTTTCTTTTACCACCGGTAAAGAACCTCTAGCCACAAACAAATTCATCTTAACAATCCTCCTCCTCCTTGTCAATCCAATAATCGAACATTAAAGGAAAATATACATAAAACATTCGACATTTTTTGTTCCTATTTGTTTGCTTTGACACCACTCGATGATGCCACCCTTCAATATAATGGGCATAAAAATCCCCCAGCCTATGAATGAATTTGGCAAGGGGATTTGTTTTGTTTAAGCGGTTTGATGTTGACGTTCAAGGTTTACAAATTTAGTAAATTCCTTAAGAAAGCCCAATTCAATGGTTCCTACTGGGCCATTTCGGTGTTTTGCAATTATTAACTCAGCAATGCCTTTCTTCTCGGAGTCATGATTATAATACTCATCCCTATATATAAATGAAATCACATCCGCATCGGCTTCAATAGCCCCAGATTCTAACAAATCCGACATAATCGGCCGTTTGTCCTGGCGTTGCTCAACACCACGGTTGAGTTGTGACAAAGCAACGACTGGGACTTTCAACTCCCGAGCAAGGCCTTTGAGAGTTCTGGAAATTTGAGCCACCTCTTGCTGTCTGTTTTCTGTCTTTTTCCCTTTACTACCAACTGACAATAACTGAAGATAATCGATAACGATCAACCCCAAATTATGTTCCACTTTTAGGCGGCGAGCCTTTGAACGGAGCTCTACGAGGGTTATTCCCACCGTATCATCGATAAAGATCGGAGCATCCGAAAGAGGACCCACCGCTCGAGTCAGCTTCGGCCAATCTGTATCGAGTAATTCTCCGGTCCTTACGCGCTGTTGATCGACCATCGCTTCCCCGCATAGCATCCGTTGCACCAACTGCTCTTTGGACATTTCCAAGCTAAAAATGGCAACCGGAACCTTAGCACGCACTGCCGCATTTTGTGCCATATTTAAAACCATGGCTGTTTTTCCCATGGACGGTCGTGCGGCAATGATCACCAAATCCGAAGGCTGCCACCCAGATGTCATCCGGTCTAATTCCGTGAAAAAGGTGGGAACACCCGTAAGATTTCCTTTATTGGCATATAAATATTCAATTTTTTCAAACGTTTCTAGGAGAACGTCGCGAATGAAGCTAAATCCATCTTTTACGCGCCGACGAGAAAGGTCAAGGATCAGTTTTTCTGCTTCCTCTAGTAGAACACGTGCCTCTT
>PKWS01000036.1 GCA_003132105.1 Desulfosporosinus sp. | reverse complement strand
GGTCATCGCCAGGTAAACAAGCAAAAAGACTGCCTTTTGATTGAGGTAGTCTTTTTGCTTTGTTTTGTTAGTTTCTTCGTTAGTCTCTATCGAAGTACGTGGCTTATGGGATTCTATTATCCTAGGGTATAATATTGTGCAGACTGAAAGAAAGAATCTGTTAATGGAAAGAGTATTACAATATAATAAAACAGATACGGCTTAAGGTAACAATCTTTAAATGTCGAAATGCATTAAAAGAAAAATCTATGCCAATTGAACTTCAATAATAATTTTGTCGGAGAGTTGTGTTAAGATTGCATTGTATTGTTATCTGAAAGTCGTGTCGGCTGTACTGAAGATATCTAAGCAAAAATTGGATCAACAGGTGAAAGAAGAGATCTTGTTTACTTTCCGTTGGCAGGTGATATAGGGGGAATAAGCATGACAGATATCTTGAAAGCAGACATGAAGTCTATGGATATCGTAGAACATCAGATCAACAAGCTTAAACAGTTATATCCGGAAGTATTTATTGAAGGTAATCAAATTGACTGGGAAAGGCTGCGCCTTACTTTGGGCGATGCAGTGGATACTGGCAAGGAGCGCTATGGCATGGTATGGCCAGGAAAGTCAGACTGTTACAAGGCGATCCAGCAATCCAGTATTGCCACACTTAAACCAGCACGCGAGGAAAGCGTCGACTTTGACACTACGCAGAACCTCTTTATTGAAGGAGACAATCTCGAAGTTCTCAAGTTGTTGCAGAAATCCTACTTGGGTAAAGTAAAGATGATCTATATTGATCCGCCTTACAATACCGGGAAAGACTTTATTTATCCTGACAACTATTCCGAGAACTTGGGCACTTACTTGCGCTACACAGGTCAGGTGGATGATGAAGGACGTAAGTTCTCTACTAATTCAGAGACCGATGGGCGGTTTCATTCTAAGTGGATGAATATGATGTACCCAAGATTGTTTTTAGCGAAAAATTTATTGAGAGACGATGGAGTTATATTTATCAGTATTGATGATCATGAAGTTCATAATTTGCGGCTGTTGATGAATGAGATCTTCGGGGAAGAAAACTTTATCGCTAATGTAGTTTGGGAGAAGAAATATACTAGATCGAACGATGCAAAGTGGTTCTCCGATAATCATGATCATATCTTAGTAGCGGCTCGCAATAAAGAGGGCTGCCGTTTTAATCTTCTTCCAAGAACAGAGGACCAGATCGCAGCGTATGGTAACCCGGACAATCATAGCAAAGGTCGTTGGAAAGCTACTCCACTCCATGCAAAAAGTGGGACGGATGGGGCTTTTAGTTATACGTTTAGAAATGGAGTTATTTGGAGCCCTCCCCCAGGTACATTCCCGCGATTTAGTAAAGAATCCATGGATAAATTAGATAGGACTAAAGAAATATGGTTCGGCACTGATGGCAAAGGCATCCCTTCAAAGAAATCTTTTCTAGCTGAAGTCAAAGCAGGAGTCACTTCAACCACACTATGGTCATATCAAGAGGTTGGACATAACCATGAAGCTACCGAAGAAATCAAAAAGTTATTACCAGAAAACCCGTTTAATAATCCCAAACCGACTAGACTTATTCAGCGCATGCTAAATATTTCAACATCGAAAAATGATATAATTTTAGATTTTTTTGCTGGTTCCGCTACAACCGCCCATGCCGTTCTCAAACTTAATGCGGAAGACGACGGTAACCGAAGGTTCATCTGCGTACAACTTCCCGAACCAACAAATAGGGATGATTATCACACAATAGCAGAGATAGGCAAAGAACGCATCAGAAGGGTTATTAAGAAAATTAAGCATGGACAGGACAGAAATGGTGACATGCCAGATAATAGTACAAGCCTTGATCTAGGCTTTAAAGTTTTCAAGCTTGCACCGTCGAATTTCAAAGTCTGGGATGCCAGTATGGACAAAACACCAAAAGCCATACAAACCGAAATAGAGGCTTTTGGTGAGCATATCGATCCTTTGGCCACGGAAGAGGATGTTCTATATGAACTCTTGTTGAAGGCGGGTTATCCACTCATAACCTCGATAGAGAAGCTATCCATGGAAGGCAAAACGGTTTATAGTATTGACGGTGAGAGCTTGTCCATCTGCCTAGAAAAAGAGCTTACATTACCTCTGCTTCGGGCGATGGCTGCAAATAAACCAGCCCGAGTGATCTGCCTGGACGTGGCTTTCGGCGGGAATGATGCTTTAAAGACCAACGCTGTACAGATAATGAAATCTCAAGACGTTGAGTTTCGAACGGTATAGATGGAAAGCAGGGATGAGCATGAAACTGAAATTTGATAGCACCCAGCAGTTCCAAATCGATGCAGTGAACAGTATTGTGGATGTTTTTGCTGGACAACCGTTGGGACAGGGTGATTTTGCCGTCTCTGAAACATACGAACTAATCGGAGCTCAGATACAAACTGAACTGGGGATCGGCAACTGTCTTAGAATTGATAGTGAAACCGTATTTAACAATATTCAAGTGGTTAGGGAACGCAATGATCTCGATCAGGTGACGAACGAAGAGTTCATGCGCAATAACTGGGAGATTTCTAATGTACCTACTACCGAGGAAACATCGAACAGTATTCTACCCCCCACTAGGCCTTGTTACAATTTCTCTGTCGAGATGGAGACCGGGACGGGTAAGACCTATGTCTATCTCAGGACGATTTTCGAACTTGCTACCCAGTACGGCTTTAAAAAGTTTATTATTGTGGTCCCTAGTGTCGCCATCCGTGAAGGGACACTAAAAAACCTGGAGATTACACGGGAACATTTTCGCGTCCTATATAACAATCTCGAGTATGAGTATTTCGTGTATGATGCAAAAAAGGCTAATCGTTTGCGTCAGTTTGCGTCGAGCAACCATATTCAAATCATGGTGATTAATATTGATGCCTTTCGCAAGGACTTTTCGGACAGTAAAGATGAAAAGAAAAGTAATGTCATTTTTAAGGAAATGGACAAGTTATCTGGTAGGCGTCCAATTGAGTTTGTCCA